>NZ_JBEPNA010000003.1:0-261807 GCF_040546025.1 Marisediminicola sp. UYEF4
GGGGTTGCCGAGCGGGGTTGCCGAGCGGGGTTGCCGAGCGGGGTTGCCGAGCGGGGTTGCCGAGCGGGGTTGCCGAGCGGGGTTGCCGAGCGGGGTTGCCGAGCGGGGCTGCCGAGCGGGGCCTCGGAGGCCGAGTGGCCCGAGGTCGCCCGTTCGGCGTCGGAGCGCGCCCGCGGTACGCTCCGGCGGCACGCTCAACTGACTCAGGCACGCTCAACTGACTCAGGCACGCTCAACTGACTCAGGCACGCTCAACTCGCCTCGTCTTGGAGTAGGTCCAGCAGCGCCGCACTCTTGCTCGGGAGGAGCCGCGGGGTGCGGTCCGGGTCGACCGATGCCGGCGGAACAAGCCAGAATCCGTCGACGTCGCGGTAGATCTCCCAGTGATTGTTGTGCAGCAGCATGTGGTGATAGCGGCAGAGCAGAATCCCGTCGGCCAGGTCGGTCCCGCCGTTATCGCGAAGCCAGTGTTCGACATGGTGAGCTTCTGACCAGGACGGCGGTCTGTCGCAGTCGGTCCACCGGCATCCTCCGTCGCGCGCGGCGAGAGCGATTCGCTGCCGCGTCGTGAAGAGGCGTTGTTCGCGCCCGAGGTTCAGGGCCCGGCCATCGTCGTCGAACTCGATCGGCACGAAGCCGGACTCGCAGGCGATCCGCTCGACCGATTCGATCGTCAGGGGAATGTCGATGCCCTCGATTCGACCGTGCCCGGGGCATTCGAGTCGGGGGCTGTGGTCGGCCTGGGCGAGCGCCTGACGGCTACCCACGCCAGGTTTCACCTGCCGGTCGCTCGCCTGCCGGTCGTTCGCCTGCCGGTCGCCGTGCTGCCTGGTGGGTCCCCGCCGCGGGGCATCGTGCTGACCGGAATTGTTTCCCTGATGCTGACGCTCGCGATCGCCGTGGCGGGCGCCGCCGAGCGACTTCGCGGTCACCAGAACACGCACCGCGGGCTGTCTGGAGCCGATGATGTTGCGGCTGTCGGTCTTTTCGGATGCCACCGCGATGCGGAGGAGCTGCGTGACGGCGTCATGCACGTACTGCTCCGTCGTGCGCTCGTCGGCTGCGATCGCCTCGGCCCACTTCACGTCGGATTCGTCGACGAATCGGGGCCCGCCCCGGCGCGGCGACGTGAGCTTGTCGTAGACGTCGTCCCAGAAGGCTGCGGACTCGAGATCGGGGTCGATGATGTAGCGGCTCAGGCCGTTGCTGCGCCGCACCCGCCGCACCGATCGCGCATCTCGGATGGCCTGCTCCCGGAGCGCAATACCCGCCTCGTCGAGCTCGTCCCGAAGCTGGCGCGCTCGCCTGAGTAACTGGTCGGCGTTGAGAGTCGACGACTCGCCCAGCAGGACACCGGCCGCCTCGGCAAGTGAGTCCGCGCTGACGCCGACCTCGCTGGCCCCCGCCGACTCAACGAGCAGAGGGACGCCGAGCCCGGTGCGGATCGCGTTCGCCGCATCGAGCGAGAGCGCACCGGAGGCGACCGCGGCGGCCACCGCGACGAGCCACGGCTCCTGCGGGCCGGGCCGCGCCTCATCGGCCGGGGTGCCGTCGGGCGAGATCGGGTTGCTGAGGGCGTCGTGCACGAATGTGCCGACGCGCACGAGGGTGGATGCCTCGCGCGCGGTCGATCCGGTCGTGTGCTGGACGAGTGCCTCCGGGGTGCGGAAGCCGAGTCGCTGCGCGAGCCCCTTGTACCCGAGATCGCGCCGTGACCGCTCGCCGATCTCGCCGGCCACGATCGAGGCGCAGGAGTCGACCGATCGGCGGATCTCGGCGAGGGCCCGCTGTGCATCGAGCAACTGGTCGTCGGCGAGTGAGACCATCGTCGGGATCGACGCGCCGAGGTTCGCTGCAGCGGCGCGCGCGGCGGCGAGCGATTCAGCGAATACATCTACGACTATTGACATGAAATAATTCTCGCAGCTTAGAACATATATGTGAATAGCGGTCACGAATCTGTGGAGAAGTTCTTCAATCGCCACCTGTGGAGGAGAAGACGCGCCCCGCTACTCCACGCCGCGCGCGATCAGCGCGTCGGCAAGGTCGTCGGAGTGCTTCAGGGACATCACGAGCAGTGGAACCACGAAGGTCCCGACCCGCAGCGGCACGCCGCGCGCGCGCTGCGCCTCACGAATGGATGCGGCGAATCCGGCGATCACCGGAATCGCCGTGATCGTCATCGCGAGGAGCAGCCCGACGCTTGCCGGGTTCACCCCGAATCGCCGGAGCGGCGCAAGAGCGCGCTCGGTCGCATCAAGCAGCTCCGGGATGCGGGTGGTGAGGGTGATGAGCGCGGCGAGCACGATCACGGCGAGAACCCGGCCGGTGTTCGCCACCGCGACGAGCGGCGGCAGGAACACGAGCTGCGCGAGCAGCATCACGAGCATGACCCAGCGCACGACGACGACCTGACGGAGAAGGTCGCGCACGCGAAGACCCGCGAGCAGATACCCGCCGACCACGAAGGCGAACACGATGGGGAGGGCCCACGCGCTTCGCGCCACGAGGGTGATCGCCAGCGTCAGCGCCATGAACGTCAACACCTTGCGGCCAGCGGGCATCCGATGGATCACGCTCGTGCCGCGCACGTAGAGCGCGATCACGCGTGCTCCCGCTCGTAGCGCGCGATCACGCGTGCTCCCGCTCGTAGCGCGCGATCACGTCGCGGGGATCGCCGCACTCCAGCATCCGCCCCTGCTCGAATCTCAGCACGATGTCGCAGCGGGCCGCCAGGCTCATGTCGTGGGTTACGAGCACGAGCTGCTGTGGAAGTTCGTCGAGCAGGTGGTTGCCGATGCGCCGGGTGTTCGCCGCGTCGAGCAGCGCGGTCGGCTCGTCGGCGACCACGAGGTCGGGCTCCCGGATCAGGATCGCACCGAGCGCGAGCAGCTGCTTCTGCCCGCCGGAGAGGGTGTGCGCCGGCGCGTCGGCGAGGGCGGCGAGGCCGTACGTCGCGAGGTTCAGCGCGACCCGGTCTGCGACTTCGGAGCGGGGCAGGCCCTGCCCCCGAAGCGAGAACGCGACGTCTTCGGCGACGGTCGGCATGACGATCTGCGCGTCCGGGTTGCTGAAGATGAAGCCGACCCGGCGGCGGAGCTGCTTCGCGTCGCGAACGGTGTCGAGCCCGTGAACCCGAACCGCCCCGCTGCTCGGGGCGACCAGGCCGTTGAGCATGCGCGCGAAGGTCGACTTGCCCGAGCCGTTCGACCCGATCACCGCGATGCGGCGCTCGGTCAGCACCACGGAGACCATGCGCAGCGCAGTCCGTTCGGCGAATTCGACCGAGACGGCGTCGAATGCGATCGACGGATGCCCCGTCACCGCACGACCTCGAACAGCGCGGCGACTCCCATGCCGCCGCCGATGGCCGCGGTCGCGATGCCGAGGGTGCCCGCCGGGGCATCGCCTCGCACGAGTCGGGAGAACAGGCGCACGACCCCGACGGCTCCGCTTGCGCCCCACGGATGCCCGAGCGCGAGAGCACCGCCGTCGGCGCAGACCCGCGGATCGACGGCGCCGTCGCGAACCAGCCCGAGTAGCTGTAGCACGGCGAGGGTCTGCGCGGCGAAGGCCTCGACGATCTCGAACGCGCCGATGTCGGCGAGGTTCAGGGCCCTCTCCTCGAGCATCCGGGCTACGGCGGCGACAGGGCCGATTCCGGGCAGTGCGGGGTCGCATCCGACGGTCGCGTGAGCGAGCAGGGCAAGCCCGGGCGCGGCGCCGCGGGCGTCGGCCGGAACGATCGCGACCGCGGCAGCGCCATCGCTGATCCTGCACGAGTTGCCCGCCGTGACAGTGCCGCCGTCGACGGTACCGTCCACCTCTCCCGATGCCGCGGGATACAGCGCCCGGAACCGGCCCATCATCGCCGGCATGCTCGCACGCGGTCCATCATCACGCCGCACCCCGTCGACCTCGACGATCTCCCGGTCGAATCGTCCGAGCCTCTGTGCGCCGACAGCGAGGCGGTGGCTGCGGGCAGCGTAGGCATCCTGGCTTCCCCGATCGATCCCGTGAACGAGCGCGAGGGCCTGCGCCGCTGGCCCCATCTCCGGATCGGGAAACCCGGTCGGAGCGAACGCCGCCCGCGCGTACGCGATGCCGTCGGCCAGTCGGGTCGGCGCCGTCGAGGCGCTCTCGACGCCGCCCGCGAGCTGCAGGCGGTCGTCGCCAGCCCGAATCGCGTCGCCCGCCGCGATGATCGCCGACAGCCCGCTCCCGCACTGCCGGTCGAGGGTCATCCCCGGCACTGCCACGTCGATCCCGGCGGCCAGCGCCGCGAGCCGGGCGACGTTGCCGCCTGGCCCCATGCAGTTGCCGAGCACGACGTCCCCGATCGACAGGTGGGCGGATGGATCCCCGTCGCTCTGGGTACCGCCAATCCTCGACCCGATCGCGCGGCCAGCATCCTCTGCGCACGCGCGCAGCACGGGGGCCGCGAGCTGCTCCGCGGTGATCCGGGCGAGCCGCGCCCCTTTCGTCGTGATCGGCGTGCGCCGAGCCGCGACGATGACGGGCATCCGTTCGTCAGGCAAGCCTCTCCACCTCCCCGTTCAGTGCCGCGTCCCGAACCCGGGCTCGAGCGGGCTTGCCTGCGGTGGTGCGGGGGAGGTCGTCGGTCCAGAACCAGCGCCGCGGCACGTGCGAGGGGGTAAGCCGGATGCCGGCCTGCTCCCGCAACTCGTGCACGGACAGCCGTTGCCGCCCCGGGGTCATCTCCACGAGCGCGGCGACGAGTGACCCCACCCCGGTGTTCGGGACGCCGAAGACCACCGCGTCCTCGATCCCGTCGATCCCGCGCAGGGCGGCCTCGACGTCCTCGGGGACCACGGTCGCGGCCGCAGTCAGGATCGCGCCATCCCGGCGGCCCCGGAATCGCAGCGCACCCTTTGGGCCGCCCCCGGTAACGGCCGCCCCGCCCTCGACCAGGTCACCGACCGTGGCCCAGCCCCGATCGTCGCGCCGCAGCGCCCCCGAGGCGCCGCCGAGGTAGCCCGACGCGAGATAGGGCGAGCGCACCCACAGTTCCCCGTCCCGCACGCTGGCCTCGACGCCGGGGAACGGGCGAAAACCGCTCCCATCGGCATCCACGGCCACAAACGAGAGCTCGGCCGCTCCGTAGTAGGAGACGACCCGGATGCCTCGCGCGGCGGCTCGTTCTCGCAGGGCGGGGTCGAGGTGGGCGCCGCCCACGAGTGCGACCCGCAGCCGGTGCCCGGCACCCGCGTCGATCGTGTCGACGACGGCGCGCAGCGCGTGCGGGGTGCCGTGGAGCACGGTGGCGTGCGCGAGGTCGGCGGGGCAGACCGAGTGCGTGCGCGGCAGAAGAATCGCGGCGCCGACGCATCGGGCGTGGGCGACCGAGAAGAGGGACAGCGATGACGCGAGCGGCGCCGGGAGGTAGACGGCGTCGCGTATGCCGAGGTCGAGCAGGTCGGTCACGGCCGCGAACGACGCGGACCATGACTGCTCCGACCGCAGGATCACCCGAGGGCTGCCGCTGCTTCCCGAGCTGAAGGTGGCCCACGCGGTACCGGGGAGCGGGTCGTCGCCGGCCAGCGCACGCAGCCCGGCGCGATACTCCGAATCCCACCGGTCGTCCGCGACGAGCGGAATCCCGCCGAGCGAGCGCACCGCGAGCGCCGAGGCAAGCGCTCCGATGCGGTCCGCGTCGAGAACGGGGACAATGCGGCCGCGCACATCCTCCGGGCTGAATGAGGCGGCACGCGCCCGAAGCTGCGTCTCGGTCAGCGAGGCCGACCCGCACAGCACCGAGGCGCGCTCGGCGGTCACTCGATCGTCTCGCTCTGCCGTGCCGGGGGAGCGTCGGATGTCGCCGCCGACCCCGTCCGCGTCGAACCGCGGCCGCTCGCCTCGAGGCGGAACGCACGTGGATAGGCGCGCCAGAGCGCCACCGTGATGACGGTCGCGACGACGACCTTCACGATGTCGCCGGGCAGGAAGACCGCGCTGGTCAGAGCTGTCTGCGGAAGCGGGAGCTGGGTGATGAGCGACTGTAGCGGGATGCCGAAGGTGTAGACGACGAGGATGCCGCCGACGAAGCATCCGAGGGCCGTCCACCACCACGTCGGCCGCCGCCCGCCGGCCCGCACGATCGCACCCACGACGAACGCCCCGAAGACCCAGCCGATGAGGTAGCCGACCGACGGGCCGACGAACACCCCGACGCCGCCGCGGCCACCCGATAACAGCGGCAACCCCACGAACACGAGCGCGAGAAAGGTCAGCACCGCCGCCGCGCCACGCCACGAGCCGAGCACGGCGCCGGCGAGCATCACCCCGAGGGTCTGGGCGGTGATGGGCACCGCGCCCCCGAATGCCGGAATCGCGCCCGGAATTCCCAGCACCGCGATGATCGCGGCGAAGATCGCGATTCTGGTGATGTCGCGGATATCGATGCGAACCCTACTAGTCACTGTGCTTCCATCCTCATCTGCCACCTGAACGGCGTTCACCTGAACACCGTTCATGCTAGTGGTATGTTCAAGGCGATGACGAACAATGACAGCTCCGGGTCGCGGTACACGCGCCACTCGCGTGGCGACGTCGTCGCTGCGGCGCTCGCCATCCTCGACCAGCACGGCCTGCCCGATCTGACCATGCGCCGCCTCGCGGCCACCCTCGATGTGCAGCCGAGCGCGCTCTACTGGCACTTCGCGAACAAGCAGACTCTGCTGGCCTCGGTCGCCGACCAGATCGTCGCCAGGGCGCGTCCCGCCGGCACCGACGGCGGCTGGGCCGATGCGACACGGGCCGAGGCGGATACCCTGCGGGACGCTCTGCTCGCGTTCCGGGACGGCGCCGAAGTCGTCTCGAGCACCCTCGCGCTCGGCCTCGGCGCTGGCGAGGCGATGACGCGGCTCACCGGAGCGATCGACGGCGGGGCGTTTGACCGGCGCACGAGCGAGATCGCCGCGGCGGCAGTGCTCCACTTCGTTCTCGGGCACGTGTCGCACGAGCAGCAGCGGCTCCAGGCCGACAGTCTGGGCGTCGTGGACGCCGGGCAGTCGGCAGACCCGGCGGATTTCGCGAACCCAGCACGCGGCCGCGAGGCCTTCGACTTCGGCATCACCCTGCTGCTCACCGGATTGGCCGAGTTGGCCCCGGCCCGCCTGCGCGAGTCGCCGGCGTAGGCTGCTCCGGCCCGGCCCGCCCCGCGAGTCGCCGGGCGCGGGCTCGCTTGGGCCACCGATCCTCGAACTGCCCAAAATGGTCGACTCTGCGGCCTGCGAGGCGACACATGTGGGCGACTCGCGTGGGGGAGATGGGTGCGCCGCCTCCTACCGGGCCTCCAACCCGAGGCTGCACCCCCTCGACAGGCGCGCTATCGCGCCTGCGTTCCGAGCGCCGCGTCGATCAGCGTCACTGCCGCTGCCCGGGCGTCAGCCGCGCTGTCTGCTCCCGAGATTGCCGCGGTTGTCTGTGCGCCTTCGGCGAGAAGTGCGAGTTGCGGGGCGAGGAAGGCCGGGGCTCCGGCATCCGCTGCGAGCTCGGCGAGGTAGTGCTGGAACTGCTGCTTATGAGCGCGGGCGATCTCCGCGATGCGGGGGCTCTTGCCGCCGAGTTCCCCGAATGAGTTGATGAACACGCACCCACGAAAGCCGTCGCTCGCAAACCACTCCCCGAGGAAGTCGAAGATTGCCAGCAGCTTGTCCCGTGGCGTGGGTGCGCGCCGGGCTGCGGTGTCGAGACCAGTCGTCCACTTCTCGTGCCGCGCCGCGAGCACCTGCTCGACGATGGCCTCCTTGGAGGGGAATAGCTGATAGAGACGCTTGAGCCCGATGCCCGCATCCCGGCTCAGGGTGTCCATCCCGACCGATTGGATGCCGCGAGCGTAGAAGAGGTCGCCCGCGGCGGCGATCGCCTTCGCGCGGGCACTGGCGTCGTCGATGACGGAGGCCCGGGTCTTTGCGGCAACGGCTGGTGCGGGGTTCATTGGTTTCTCGGCTCTCACCGTTCACTTGACATCGAAAACGTTCGTTCTCTATAGTAGCCCACAACGAAGAAAACGATCGTTTTCTCACTTGAGCAGAGGAGCAGGCACATGGCATTCATCACTGTCGGTCGCGAGAACAGCACCAATATCGACCTCTACTACGAGGACCACGGCAGTGGCCAGCCCGTCGTGCTCATCCACGGTTACCCGCTCGACGGTCACTCGTGGGAGAAGCAGTCCGAAGCGCTTCTGACAGCCGGGTACCGGGTAATCACCTACGACCGCCGCGGCTTCGGTCAGTCAAGCCAGCCCACGGTTGGCTATGACTACGACACCTTCGCCGCCGACCTCAACACCGTGCTCGAGACACTCGACCTCACCGATGCGGTGCTCGTCGGCTTCTCGATGGGCACTGGGGAGGTCGGGCGCTACCTCGGGACCTACGGATCGACGCGGGTGGCGAAGGCCGCGTTCCTCGCCTCCCTCGAGCCGTTCCTGCTGCAGACCGACGATAACCCGGCCGGGGTTCCGCAGTCCGTCTTCGACGGCATCCTGCAATCCTCGACGACTGACCGCTACTCCTGGTTCGACGGTTTCTATGAGAACTTTTACAACCTCGACGAGAACCTCGGCAACAGGATCTCGGAGGCCGCCGTCCGCGGCAGCTGGAATGTGGCGGCTGGCGCATCCTGGTTCGCCTCCTCTGCGGTCGTTCCCACATGGCTGACCGATTTCCGCGGCGACATCCCGAAGATCGACGTTCCCACGCTCATCGTGCACGGCACGGCCGACCGCATCCTGCCGATCGACTCCACCGGACGCGAGTTCACCAAGCTGCTGCCCGAGGCCGAGTACGTCGAGATCGAGGGCGCCCCGCACGGGATGCTCTGGACCCACGCCGCCGAGATCAACGAAGTGTTGCTCCGCTTCCTCGCGAAGTAGTGCGCGACCGACAGTCGCGAACGCGCGAGCGTTCGCGGCTGTGTGGGTCGGACGCGGGCGTCGCCGTCGACGGTGCGCGGCAGGGGATACCGGGGGCTACGTGCCCGCTCTGTGTGTGAACAGCTCTCGAGACCACACGGCCACGACCAGGGAGGGAAGCAGCATCCCCCAATAATCGCCCGCGATCGCATTTGCGGTGACGAAACCGACAGCGAAAATCATCACCGAGACGACGACTGCCATCGACCAGCGCGGATACGTCGTGCGGAATCGCCTCCACCTTGTGCCCGCGGGCTTCCCCCGTCCGGACCTCATCGATTTCCTGAATGCCTGCCACTTCGTCGCCGGTTCCACAATCATGAACTCGTCGAGTTCCGAGATGTGAGTCACTCCCTCGGCCACCTCCGCCACGGTCGGGCCGATGCCGAGGATCTCGGTCAGGAGGGTGAGCGACTGGGAGGTGGGTTCCTGCTGGCGAAAAAGGATTCGGAGCCGTTCTGCCCGGTCGGCATCCAGGCCGAACCGCTGGACCCAGACCTCGTGCTCGTCGTGGGCGGGCAGCGGCACGGAGTACTCGGCAACAGTGAGGCCGGCGGCATCGCGGTGCCACGGCTCCGATGGGTCCACGATGAGGGGCTTCCCTCGCCACAGGTGGACGTACGGCTCTTGTCGAAAGAACATTCCGGCGCCGCGGGCGGTACCGGAAGTCCACATCATCACCTCCGACTCGACGAGCCACGCTCCCGAGTCGAGGGTTGACTGGGGGTCGACGGATTCGGACACCACGCAACCGCCATGCACCTTTGCCCACGCAAGCGGACGTCCCACGGCCCCCGCGACGATTCCAAAGAGTTCGGGTGCGTCGAGCTTCGAGAACCACGCAATGGATTCGGCCCGTCCCGGGAGGAGCCTGGGGTCGGATGCTGGCGCGGCCGAGCCGGCCCCGTCGTACACGTCCTCGCCCCAGACGACGTCGGTTTCGAGCTGTCGGGCGATCGCGCCAACGAGGGCGGTGAGGGGTCGGGGCCGCCACTGAAGTGTCGGCGTATCTACCTCCACGGACAGGGACTGCGCACGGCCGTCCGTGGGCAGCAGGATCTCCGCCCACTGCTGGTCGCCCCAGTCGTCGACCGTCACTACCGCGGGCTGGTGCATTTCGAGAAGCGCCGCGGTCAGATCCTTGGTTGCCACCGTGCTCGTGAGCCGGGCGTAGACCACCTCGATCCCAAACGGGAAGGTGTCCGTTACAGTGCTCTCGCTCATGCGCCCCGCCGATCACAACGCCTGGATGTGGCGAATGCTCATGACCCTATCCGCTGTGAAGCAGTCTTGTGTCGATTCATTTAACGATATATCGTTAACGCATCGTAGAACTTCTGCGATGCTCGCAACCCGAGCAGAACGAAAGGGTGCCTGCGACCATGAAACGCAATCACTTCACACCTCCCATGCACGGCGGCAACTTTCCCGTGCGCTTCCACCACGACGGCTCGGGCCACGGCGGCCCACGCGGCTTCGGCCCCGACTTCTCCGCCGGTTTCCCCGGCCCCGGCTTCGGGCGCGGCTTCGGCGGTGGCTTCGGGCCGCGCGGCCCCCGGCGGGCGAACAAGGGCGACATCCGCTCCGTCATCCTGTCGCTCCTGGCCGACGGCCCGTCGAACGGCTACGGCCTCATTAAGGCGATCGCCGAGCGCACTGGCGGCGCCTGGCGACCGAGCCCCGGCTCCGTCTACCCGACGCTGCAGCAACTCGTCGACGAGGAGCTCATCGTCTCGACCGGCGATGGTCGCAAGACGGAGTTCGACCTCACTGACGCCGGCCGCGCGCACGTCGCCGAGCGGGCCGCCGAGCTCAAGTCGGCCTGGGACGCGACGCCGGTGCCCTCGGAGGCGTCGAAAACGTTCTTCGAGAGCGTTGGCAACCTCATGGGCGTCGTGCACCAGTTCCGCAGCGCAGCGACTGACGAACAGAAGACGGCCGCCGCGAAGCAGCTCGACGAGACGCGCAAGGCGCTGTACCGGATCCTCGCCGAGTAATCGCTCGCCGACGGCCGGGTCATGCGAGGTGGGATGTAGCCGCCTCGTCGGCCGTCGTCCGTGACGGATCCACGACGACCGACGCGGGATCGCGCTGGCGAGGGATCAGTGCGACGCCGAGGGCGCCGCCGCCGATGCCGGTCGTCAGCCGGGTCGGCAGATCGAGGTTGCCGGCAGCATGCGAGCAAGCACCAGGCATCGCCATCCCGGGCGTCCGCCGGTGCACCGCAGTTGTTCGGCCCTGCCGAGGAGCGCGCCCGTCGCGAAGCCGGGGAGCAGTCCATTGGCACGCACCGCGGCGGGGCCTGGAATCACATCAAATCGTTGTCCTGGGACGACAGCGCATTGGACGCGAGCGCGCCATCGATGTTCGGTTCGATGTCCACCTCCGAGTTGGAGCGCAGGCGCGGAGGCGCCGCCGACCATGCTTTCAGCTTCTGACCCACGTCCCCATAGGTCGTATCGATCGCGTGCAGCATCGAGTCGATGAAGGAGCCACGGATGCCGTTTCGCTTCGATCCGAGCGGGTGAGTCTGCGCGATCCGGAACATCCGGATCTCTTTCTTGGGGTCATGGACGAGTTTGAGGGGTGCATCTCGCACGTCTCTGAGTAACTCCGCAGTTCCCGCACGGCTGCCCTTCACAAAGGCCTCGATTCGCACGGTCTCCGGTGCATCCTTGAGTTGACGCAACGCCCAATTCACGCGTGTGGTGGGTTTGCCCTCCTTCGGTGCATCGATGTCGAAGTGGCAGGTGATCTTGTTGGAGCGCAGATCGGCGGTGATTTCAAGCGGCGCGATGGCGTTGGGAATCCTAATCGAGGTGGACAGCGCGCCTGAGCCGACGAGCGATTCAACCAACGCGTCCATCCGGGCCGCCGGATCGTTCTGGAGAGCACGGCTGACAACTGGCGTCACCTCGGCGCCGAGCTGACGCCCGAGCTTGAGACACGCGAAACGGATCAGGGCGTCGAACCGGCTCGCGATCTCCAAGGCGCCCTTGTCGTTCTTGCGGAGGGTGCCAGCAGCCACGGCTTCGCGGACAGGAACCCAGCTGGGACCCATGTCGTCGAACGACAGCGCTCCCGATTTCGGGTGCTCCAGATAGCGAATCAACTCCCCGAGAATCCAGGCCTGATCGGGATCGGCGACCCCACGAAACTCCTTCTGCATCACGGCGTGCGTCAGTACTTCCGACCACGACCAGTGATGGAGACCCACCTTCTTGAGCTTTCGCTTGTCGACCGTTGTCGGGTGAACGCCCGCGGCGGGCGGAATCTCATTCGAGATCGTGATCAACGCGTCGAAGCCGTGCGCCCGAGCCACATCGAGATAGTTCTCCAGCTGCTCCGCAGCGAGAACGTTCGTGCCGGTCTTGACCTCGACGAGTGCAGTCCACTGCTTCTGGCCCCACTTTGCACGAATCAGTCCATCAGGATAGACCTTCTTCTCGCCCAGAAGGAATGGGACTTCGATGAAAGTGGCCAGCTGACCGGCTGGGGCGCCCAGAGGTCCGGTGAGTGTGCGTGCAAACTCCTTGACCGACGCCATCACCGCGAGCAGCGCTGATGTTGCGCGTCGCTCTTGCTCCTCCGCGCCGTTGATCCCCGAGGTGGGAATCAACCGCGCCACATTCCAGGATTGCTCTTCGGTCACTGTTGCTCCTTTGCATTGAATTTACAACCGCTGTCGATGGTTCGAACCGAGATTGACTCGCGCGCTATCCGCAGACGCCGACCCACAGCCCATCGCGGGCCCGCGTCATCGCGACATAGAGCTCGCGCCGCTGGATCTCCTTCGCTTCATCGCCGCGAGCAGGCGAATCGAGAAGCGAGGCCGGCACCCGCGCGAGCAGCACCTGCTTGAACTCGAGGCCCTTCGCGCGCTTCACCGTGCCCACCTTGACCGCGTCGGACGGCGTGCCGTTATAGCTGGTGAGCTCGACCGTGGGGATGCCGGCAGCGGACAGTGCCGTGAGGGCTGCGGCGACGCCCCAGGTCGTGAGACAGAGAACGCCGATGTCGCCGAGCGGCCCGGCTCCCCGCACCCGCGCCACGAGGGCAGCGTCATGCGCCTGGCGTGAGGCGAAGCGGTCGGAGACGGGAGAGTCGCCCGAGCGGGAGACGTTCGTGATGCGGTCACCGGCCTCGACCAGGCCCTCGATGTCGGTGAACTCGTCGTCGGCCACGAGGGCGGCGGCGAACGCGGCGATCTCGCGGGTGTTGCGGTAGTTGGTGGTCATGACGACGCCGCGGCCCGCGATCGAGACGCCCGCTTCGGCGAGGGTGAACCCGCCCGGGTAGATGGACTGCTGGCCGTCACCGATCAGGGTGAGGCCGTCGGGGGAATCGCCAACCAGCATGTGCAGCATCCGCACCATCGCGCAGGACAGATCCTGCGCCTCGTCGATGATCACGCCGCCCCAGCCGGCGAGGGGCATCTCGCGCAGGGACGCCTCGGCCTGGAGGATCACATCGTCGAAGTCGTGGATGCCGCGCTGTTTCAGTCCCGCCTCGTAGGCGGTGAAGAGCTGCCAGACGGCTCGTCGCTGATCCACCCCGAGCGGCCGCCGCCGCCCCGTTCTGGCGAGGTCCGCGTACTGCTCGAACGTGCTGAGCCCGCGCCCCTTGATCACCTTGCTGAGCTCGTCCCGCCAATACTGCTTATTGGAGTCGGCCCTGCCGAGGGTGCCGGGCGCGCCGTGCTGCTGCCACAGCGCGGTGAAGAGGGCGTCGGCCTCCTTCGGTGCCAGGTTCAGCCGCACGCCGCGCTGGCTCAGCAGCCGCCGGGCGAACGAGTGCACCCCGGCGAACTCGACCCGATCCACCGCCTCCGGGGCGAGGCGGCGCAGGAGGCTCGACAGGACGGAGGGCAGCGTGCTGACGAAGGTCGTCACGAGGATCTTGTCCGGCTGGGACCTGGCGAGGTAGGCCGCCCGGTGCAGCCCCATGACGGTCTTGCCCGTGCCGGCCGCGCCGCGGATGCGGGACGGCCCGCCGAAATTGCGCCGCACCAGCTTCGCCTGCTCCGGGTGCAGGAACGCCATCCACTCCTCGATCGGCGCGGCCAGGAGACCGGCGAGAAGCACCTCGGTGACATCCTCGACCGAGACGAGCGGCTCGGGCGCGGCCTCGGCAAGAGGGGGCTGCGGAATGCTGAGGTCGAGTTTCGTCGGCGCCTCGCCGAGCACGGGGAAGTGGCGCATGGCGACGCCGAGCACGGTGTTCGCCTGCACCGGCGTCAGCCGCACGCCGCGGGAGTTGATGTGCTTGGCGGCCTGGCGCTCGCCGACGACGATGAGCGATCCGACCTCGGTCGGCGGCACGTTGCGATTCGCGAGCACCACGACGACGTGGACCTCACCGGGGGCAAGGCCATGCTCCGCCATCACCGCCTCCGTGCCCCAGGCGAGGTCGGCGAGTCCCGCGAGGTCATCGGTCACGTCGGCCTGCCCGCGGAAGATCCGACCGCCGGCGATCTGCACCTCGGCCCACGACTTGGTATCGACGATGAAGAGGCCGCCCGGTCCCACCAGCACATGATCGACCTGTGCCTTGCGCGATCCCGGCCAGCCGCGGTCGTGCAGAAACGTGTATCCGGCGGCGGTCAGCGGGGCAAGGCTGCCGGCCACCTGGCGCTCGGTATGATGGGCGATCATCCACCGTTGGGCCATCGAGCGTGCCTCGATCGCGAGCCGCTCGTGCTCCGTCGCCTGGGCTTGCAGTCGCCGTGCTTCGGTTCCCGCCGACTGCCCCGCTGCGCTCACAATGCGTCCCCCATTGCCGGCGGTCGAGGCTCGGCCTTCCTCGATCTCAGTCTGCCGGTCCTGCTGAGCGAAAGACAGTTTTTAGCTGTGGCCAGTTGTGGGGGTAGGGACCCGTCTGGCCAAGCCTGAGGCGCGACCTGCTCGAGCAGCGAATCGCCTACGGCTGAGGATCCAACGCGTCGTACTCCCTCAGCGAGCGCGTCACTCGCAGGATGACGGCCGCCGCCACCACGATGACCAGGCCACCCAGCAGCGGCGGGAACCACAACAGGGCGGTGAGGCTCAGCACGCCGACATAGAGGTCGCCGACCCGCGGGCCGCCCGTCACGACGACGGTGAAGATGCCCTGCAGCCGGCCGCGCATCTCGTCCGGAACGGCCGCCTGCAGCATCGTGTTGCGGAAGATCATGCTCACGTTGTCGGCCGCCCCCGAGAGGGCCAGCAGCACGCACGCCGCGACGAGTGCCGGCAGGCTGGCATCCGCGATGTCCGGTCCCACGGCGTGCGGAACCAGCGCCGTCACGAGCAGCACGACGCCGAAGAGCAGAATGCTCGCCCCATACCCGGCGACCGCGACCGCCATCGCGATGCCCTGCCGCCGGATGCCGCCGAGCCTGCCCGAGAACACGCTGATCAGCAGCACCCCGACCGCGACCGCCGACGTCAGGATGCCCACGGTGACGGCGCCGCCTCCGATGAGCAGCGCCCCGACGGCGGGCAGCAGCACCCGCGGGTTGCCGAACGTCATGGCGAAAATGTCGATGAGGAAGGAGGCGCGGATGTTCGGCGCCTCCTTCAGGAAGCGGATGCCGCCGACGATGGTACGCAGGTTGGGCTTGCGCTTCTCGCCCTCCGGCAGCGTGCCGGGCAACGTGTAGAGCCCGTAGAACGCGGCGAGGAACAGCACCGCGTCGATCGTGTACGTCCAGCTGACTCCCGCGTAGGCCACGAGAACGCCCGCGAGGGCCGGGCCCACGGTCAGCATGATTCCGCCGGCCATGCCGCCGAGCGCTCCGGCGGCGGGCAGCAGCTCGCGGCGGATGAGCCTCGGCACAATGGCCTGCCGGGCCACATGGACCATGGTGGAGGCGACGGTGTTCACGGTGATCAGCGCGTAGAGCGGCCACAGCTGCGTCACGTCGAGCCACGACACCGCCGCGAGTGCGAGCACCGAGCCCCACGCCACGACGGCGGCGAGCAGGGCGACCTTGCGGCGGTCGAACGAGTCCGCGAGTGCGCCACCGTAGAGGCCGGCGAGAATCATGGGCACGAGCGCGAAGGCGGCGACGAGCGAGACCGCGAGGGTCGACGAAGTGAGTTCGTAGATGTGCAGCCCGACCGCCACGATGGTGAGCTGGCTGCCGATGCCGGTGATCAGACCGCCAACCCACATCCGCGCGAACGCGGGGCTTTCGCGCAGTGGCGCCAGATCGACGAAGTGGCCGCGGACGCCCTCTGGGGCGGTGGCGCGTTCCGGATCGAGGGGCAGCTGGTCAGTCACAACTTAATTCACGCTACACCGCCGGCGCCACCGCGAGGCTCCCGTGGATGCTGGAGTGAGTCCCGCTCGACGGTCTCAAGGAGTCGGGGTTGGCGACGACCGCACTACCCGAACCTCGCCACGGATCGGGCCTTCGCCTTCTCGGCCTCGACGGCGCGGTCCTTCGGCGGGGCGACGGCGACGAGGTCGTCGAGCAGGTGACGGGTCACATGGGCGATTTCCTCGACAGCCTGGGTGAACGTGTCGGTGTTGGCTTTCGACGGCGTGGTGGTTCCGCTGATCTTGCGCACGTACTGCAGAGCGGCGGCGTGCACCTCATCGTCGTTCGCGGCGGGCTCGAAGTTGTGGAGGGTGTGGATGTTTCGACACATGCTTCGAGATTAAGCGCGCGGGGCGGGCATTGCCAGTGCTGCGGGACCCTCCATCGACGGCACCGAAATGGCCATTTCGTCGCCGGGCGAACTAATTCGGAGATTTTTTTGCCGGTATGTTGACGGAAAAATTGGGGTCCTCTTATCGTTGGTGGGTGTCCAAGCCCAACGGAGTGCACGCACTCGTCCGACGAACCCACGAAGAGCGGGTGCTCGCCCTGTTGCGCGAGCGCGGCGCGCTCCGCCGTGCGGAAATCGCCAACCAAGTCGGCCTTTCCCGTACTACGTTGTCGGAGATCGCAAATAGCCTCCTGGAGCGCCGCGCCATCGTCGTCGTGGACACGGATGCGGTGTCGCGTGAGGGGAGCGGGCGCCCAGCGGAGCGGCTCGCGCTCGACCCCGCGTCTGGCCAGTTTCTGGGACTCGACTTCGGTCACCGTCGCGTGCACGTCGCGGTAGCCGATGCATCGCACGAGATCATCGCGTCAGGGTTGGTGCGCTATTCTGCGGACACCTCCTGGACCGACCGCATGGACTCGGCGTTCGCACTGATCGACGGGCTGATGGAGCAGACGGGAGTGCATTTCGGCGCCCTCCAAGGAATCGGAATCGGCGTCGTCGGCCCCTTCTCATCCCTTCCCAAGGGGCGCGTTGCCGAAGCGCAGAATGCCCGCTGGGAGGTGAGCGAGCTCGTCGAGGCCGCCTTCGCGAAGCGCTTTGACGCCCCCGTCATCGTCGACAACAACAGCCGCTTCGCCGCACTGGCCGAGGCGATCAGCGGTAACGCCGACAACATCAATGACCTGATCTACGTGCGCCTCTCCGACGGCATCGGCGGTGGGCTAGTCGTCGGAGGGCGCCTCATCACCGGCTCGG
Organism: Marisediminicola sp. UYEF4; assembly: GCF_040546025.1. NCBI lineage: Bacteria > Bacillati > Actinomycetota > Actinomycetes > Micrococcales > Microbacteriaceae > Marisediminicola > Marisediminicola sp. UYEF4. The sequence goes on from NZ_JBEPNA010000003.1 coordinate 17,452, forward strand.
CGGGGTTCGCGGGCGAGGTCGGCCACATCGTCGTTCGCCCCGACGGGGGCATCGACTGCCGCTGCGGAAAGCGGGGATGCCTCGAAACGGTCGCATCGGTTCCCGCCATCCTCCGGGAGTGCGGCAGCCGGGGTGTCCCACTCGACAACCTCGAGGAGTTGCAGGCAGCGGTCACTCGGGCCGACCCGATCGTCAACGGCGTGCTAATGGATGCCGGCAGCGACCTCGGTCGCGTCCTCGGCGCCTTGGCGGTCGCGCTCAACCCCTCTGACATCGTCATCGGCGGCCACATCGCGACGATTGCGCCCGCCATTGTGCAACAGGTCACGACCACTCTCACCTACGAACTCTTCTCATTCCAAGCAGCCACTCCGGACATCCGGGTCACCAGGCTGAGCGATGACGATGGCGCGCTCGGAGCGCTCGCAGCGCTGTTCCACCAATCACCACTTCTCGCCAGTTACCCGGCACCGGCAGCTCCCGCCAGCGCCCCCCATCTCCAAAGGAGCATTTCATGATCAACGCGACGACGGAATGCGGCGCATGACGACACTTAATGCGGCGCCCGAGACCGCAGCAATCGCAACCGAGGCGCGCGCCCAGTCGGGTGGAGTCCTCCGCCGGCGGATGCTGCTGCTCAATGTTGTGTCAGTCATCGCTGGCATCGGTATCTGGTGGGCTCTCGCGCTCAACGGGTTCAACTTCCCGGCCCCGCCCGAGGTTGTGGCGAAGGCCGGGCAGCTCCTCGCCAACGGTTCGCTCCAGGCCGACATCGTCGCGAGCCTCGGCCGCGTCCTGACCGGTTTCGGATTGGGCACGGCCGTCGCGATCCCGGTCGGGTTCCTGATGGGTTGGTACACCACGGCCCGGGGCCTGATCGAACCGTGGGTGCAGTTCTTCCGGACGATTCCTCCGCTCGCCATCATCCCCCTCGCGATCGTACTCATGGGCATCGACGAGGCGCCGAAGATCTTCGTGATCTTCCTAGCCGCCTTCCTGGCGTGTGTGATCTCCACATTCCAAGGCGTCGTCAACGTCGACAAGACGCTCATCAACGCGGCCAGGGTACTCGGAGCCAAGGACGGCCGCATCTTCGTCCGAGTCGTCATCCCGGCATCGACGCCGTTCATCCTCGTCGGGATGCGGGTGGGACTCGGCTCGGCCTGGGCGACCCTGGTTGCCGCCGAGCTCATCGCCGCCCAGCAGGGACTCGGCTACCGAATGCAGAACGCGCAGCTCTACTACGACCTCGCGACGATCTTCGTCGCCCTCATCACGATTGGGATCCTTGGGCTGCTCATGGACCGGATCCTTCTCTTCGCCGAACGCAAACTCACGGGATGGCAGGAACGCCGATGATCGCCACAAGCACGACCGAGTCGAAGATCTCGGTCAGAGGAGTGACCAAGGTCTTCCCGCTCGGCACAGAGACCTTCGTCGCACTGGACAACGTCTCCCTCGACATCGCAGACAACGAGTTCGTCACCGTGGTCGGCCCATCGGGCTGTGGCAAGAGCACGATGATGAACATCCTTGCCGGCCTTGAGGAGCCGACGAGCGGCGAGGCTCTGGTGGACCGCGAGCGCGTCTCAGGTCCCGGGCCCGAGCGTGGCGTGATATTCCAGCAGTATGCACTGTTCCCCTGGCTCACGGTGCGAAAGAACGTGGAGTTCGGGCTCGCCACCGCACGGGTCTCGAAGGCGGAGCGCCGAGAGCGCGCCGACTACTTCATCCGCATGGTGGGACTGGAGCAGTTCGCGGATGCCCTCCCGAAGATGCTCTCGGGTGGGATGAAGCAACGCTGTGCCATTGCCAGGGCGTACGCGGTGAACCCGTCGATCCTCCTCATGGACGAGCCGTTCGGTGCGCTCGACGCCCTCACACGAGTGAAGCTCCAAGAGCAGCTCCTCGAGACCTGGAGCAAGGAAAAGCGCACAGTGATGTTCATCACACACGACGTCGACGAGGCGGTATTCCTTGCCAACCGCGTGGTCATTATGGCCGCCCGTCCCGGCCGCATCTACGACATCGTCGAGGTCAACCTTCCCTATCCGCGCACTGAGGAGATGCGGTTGAGCCCCGAGTTCACAGAACTGCGAAACCGCGTCTGGCACTCCGTCTACCACCAAGAGCCCGGCCGCACGGCCGACACAACGCCGTCAAGAGCGATGGCACCAACTGAAAAGGAAATCTGATGACATACACGAGGAAGATGCTCGGCGCCGTTGCCGCTAGTGTCGCCGTCATGCTGGGCATGGCCGGATGTGCGACCGAGAGCGGAAACGCGACGGTCGACGGCGAGGCCGTGGAGATGATCGATGTGCGCTTCGGCTATATCGGTGACTTCAACGGCACGAGCCTTCTGGCCGTCGCCGAGAGCGAAGGGTTCTGGGAAGATCACGGAATCAGCATCGAGACCACCTCGTTCACCAATGGGCCGCTGCAGATTCAGGCTCTCGGCACCGGCGACCTCGACTTCGGCTATATCGGCCCGGGCGCAATGTGGCTTCCCGCCTCTGGCGAGGCCAAGGTCGTCGCGATCAACACCCTCGGCAACGCGGACCGTGTCATCGCGCACGCGGGCATCGACTCGATCGAAGACCTGCGCGGCAAGAAGGTGGCCGTTCCGGAAGGTACCTCCGGCGACATGATCCTCACCCTCGCCCTCGAGCGAGCGGGCATGACCAAGCAGGACGTGGAATTCGTTCCCATGGACCCCGCAACGCTGGTGTCGGCTTTCTCCTCCAACGCCGTTGATGCGGCAGGGTTCTGGTATCCCGCAATCGCGACGATCAAGGAACAGGTTCCCGATCTGGTCGAGCTCGCTAAGAACAGCGACTTCTCGGACGAGGTGTCATTCCCGACGGCGTTCGTGGCCGGCACGGACGTTGTCGAAGGCGACGAGGAAATGATGACCCGGGTGCTTGGCGCGCTGCGCGACGCCATCGAGTTCCGTAGCGCGAATATGGAGGAGACCATTCAACTGACCGCCGACTTCCTTGCGATCGACGCGGACCAGGTAGCGGCCGATGCAGGCAATGTCGAAGTCCTCTCGCTCGAAGAGCTCGATGCGATGACCGCAGATGGGACGATCGAGCGCTGGCTCTCGGGGATGAACGACTATTTCGTTGGCGCAGGAAAGCTCACCGACCCGCTGGACCCCTCGGAGTATTACACCGGCGATCTCTTCCTGAGCGCAGGGGAGTAATGAGCAAGGCGAGCAACATCCTCTTTCTAATGACCGACCAGCACCGCGTCGACACGCTCGGTGCCTACGGAAATCGGCTGGCCGCAACTCCCGTTCTGGACGAATTGGCGAGAACGGGAACACGGTTCGACCGCTGGTACACGCCGACAGCAATCTGCACGCCGGCGAGGGCGAGCCTGCTCACCGGGCAGGCTCCCTTCCGGCACAAAGTTCTAGCCAACCATGAGCGTAACGTCGGCTATCTGGAGGATCTGCCCGACGGGCAGTTCACCTTCTCGGAGGCGTTGCGGGACAAGGGCTACAACTGCGGCTTGATCGGAAAATGGCACATCGGAAACCACAAGCGGGCCGCCGACTTGGGCTTCGACGGCCCCGATCTGCCCGGCTGGCACAACCCGGTCGAGAATGAGGACTACCTCGCCTATCTCAGCGAGAACGGACTGCCTCCGTATGAGATCAGCGACCGTGTTCGCGGCGTGCTGCCGAACGGCGGGCCAGGCAACCTGTTAGCCGCTCGGCTGCACCAACCGGTCGAGGCGACCTTCGAGTATTACCTGGCGACCCGAGCGATCGAGTTGTTGGAGCGCTACGCAGCGGATGCGGAGGAGTCGGGCACACCGTTTTTCCTTGAGCTCAGCTTCTATGGCCCGCACCTGCCCTACATCGTTCCCAATGAATACTTCGACATGTTCGATCCTGAACAGATCGAGCTGCCGAAGTCGATCTCCGAGGACTTCGTGGGCAAGCCTCCCGTGCAGAAGAACTACAGCGCGCACTGGACGTTCGACACAATGCCGCTCGCGGTGTCCCGCAAGCTGATCGCGGTCTATTGGGGCTACGTGGCCCTGATCGACAAGCAGATAGGGCGCGTGATCGAGGCAATGGAGCGACTCGGTCTCACCGGTGACACCGCCGTCTTCTTCACGTGCGACCACGGCGAGTTCACCGGCTCGCATCGGCTGCACGATAAGGGACCGGCGATGTACGAGGACATCTACCGCACGCCAGGGCTCCTGCGTGTGCCCGGCGCCCCCGCCGGAATCGTGCGCACCGAGTTCGTCAGCCTGATGGATGCGACGGCCACGATTCTCGAGCTGGCAGGGATTGACCCGTCTCTAGCAGTCGACTCGCGCAGCCTAATGCCGCTCGTGCGCGGCGAGGAGGTGGACTGGCAGGAAGACATCGTGTGCGAGTTCCACGGTCACCATTTTCCCTACCCCCAGCGGATGCTGCGTAATGACAGGTACAAGCTTGTCGTCAACCCGGATTCGGTCAACGAGTTGTACGACCTCGAAATTGACCCCGACGAGCTGGTGAACGGCTACGAACAGGCGGGCATGGCAGAGATCAGGGCGAGCATGATGCGCCGGCTCTATGCCCTGCTGGTCGAGCGCGGCGACAACTTCTACCACTGGATGACCTCCATGTACGAAGTCGGCGATGTGCTGCACGATCCGACGCTTAGCGGTCTCGATGAGTCGACCTACCAGAAATAGCCCGGTATGACAGCTCCCACACCCCGCCCCAACATCGTAATGATCCTCACGGATGATCACGCGTCGCACTCCATCAGCTCCTATGGGTCAGTAATCAATCGCACGCCGCGCATAGACGAGATCGCGGAGAACGGTTGGCTGCTGGAGAACTGCTTCGCGACCAACGCGCTGTGCTCGCCGAGCAGGGCGTCGATTCTCACCGGTACGTATTCTCACGTCAACGGCGTCACAACGCTGCTGACCCACATCGACGCGAGCCAACCGACCTTCGTCAGCCAGCTCCGCGATGCGGGCTACCGCACTGGAATCGTGGGCAAGTGGCACATGGGCGACGGCGAAGGCCATGACCCGCAGGGCTTCGACTACTGGGATGTGCTCATCGATCAGGGTGAGTACTTCAACCCGCGATTCCTCTCGAAGGACGGGGTGCGAATCGTCGAGGGGTACGCGACCGACGTGATCACCGATCTCTCCACGGCGTGGGTCGAGAGCCTTGAGGGCGATGCGCCGTGGTGCCTGCTGGTCTACCACAAGGCACCGCACCGGCCGTGGGAACCCGACGAGAAGCACGCGGGCATGTACTCCGAACCGATCCCGGTCCCCTCGACCTTCTTTGACGACCATGAGGGCCGATCGGCGTCGACGAAGCGCGCGACCATGCGGATCGCGGAGTTCCTGGCCACCGAGGACCTCAAGCAAGAGGTACCAGCCGGTCTCACCTATGGGCAGATGGCGCTGTGGAAGTATCAGCGCTACCTTGAGGACTACTTGGCGTGCGTCGCCTCCATCGATGACAACGTCGGACGCCTGACCGACTGGCTTCGCGCGAGGGGTGAGTTCGACGACACGCTCATGATGTATTCGAGCGACCAGGGCTTCTTCCTCGGCGACCACGGCTGGTTCGACAAGCGCTTCATGTACGAAGAGGCGCTGCGGATGCCGCTGCTGCTCAGCTACCCGCGGGCGCTCTCCGGCGGCAACCTGCACTCCGGCATCGTCACGAACGTCGACTTCGCCCAGACGATCCTCGACGCCGCGAGTGTCGAGCACCATCCGCGGATGCAGGGTCGGAGCTTCTGGGGGGACATGACCGGGGTCGACTCGAACCCGCCCGCCGAGGGGGTCTACTACCGCTACTGGGAGAACGACGACATCAACCACCGCGCGCCGGCGCACTACGGGTACCGCGACGATCGCTACAAGATCATCTACTTCTACAACGACGGCCTCGGAGTGCCCGGCTCGGGCCGGTTCAACTATCCGCCGGAATGGGAGATGTACGATCTCAACACCGACCCCGAAGAACTGGTCAACGTGATCGAGGCCCCCGATTACCGGGAAGTCCGAACGCGGATGACGCAGGCCCTCTGGCAGGCGCAGGCCGCAGTGGGAGACATCCCGCACGCCGGCCAGCCGCGCCCCACCGGTATGCTCTGACCACATGAGATCACGGTTCCCGCGCGGGGTATTCGAGCTGGGCGACGAGCCCGATCCGCGCTTCAGCCTCGCGAACGAGCGCACCTTTCTAGCCTGGATTCGCACTTCGCTCGCGCTGCTGCTCGCCGGCGTCGCGCTGGAAGCGCTGGATGCCCCGATCCAGGCCGAGCTCCGCCTCGCCTCCGCGCTCATCTTCATCGCCCTGGGCCTGGTGTCGATCGTGCACGCCTGGTGGTCCTGGGCCGCGACCGAGCGGTCGATGCGGATGGCGCGGCCGCTGCCGGGCCTCGCGATCGGCGCCGTGATCACCAGTGGTGCCGCCATCGCAATCGTTGGCATCATCGTCGGGAGCCTGCTGGTGTGAGCGGGATGAGAATTTTCGAGTCGGGACTGCAGCTAGAGCGCACGCTGCTCGCATGGCGTCGCACCTGCCTCGTCCTCGGGCTTGGAGTCGCCGTCTCCATCCGGTTCGGGGCGATCGCCGACCCGCTGATGGCATTGTTGGTCGGGGTGCCCGGTCTCGCGCTCGCCGGAGGCGCCTATGCGCTCACCTCGATTCGCTACCACCGCTCCACGCGGGCTATGTTGAACGACCCAACCGCCGCCATCAGCGAGGGCGGGGCCATCGCGGCGGTGACGCTGGTCGCACTGTTGGTTGGGGTCGCCGCCCTCGTCTTCGTCGTGTCCCGGTCGGAGGTGCTGTGGAGATAGTCCTAGGAATGGTCGAGCTTGCGGGCGGCACGTTCCGCATGGGGTCGACGGCGTTCTATCCCGAGGAATCCCCAGTGATCGAGGTCACCGTCGGTCCGTTCGAGATCGATCGGGCAGCAGTGACCAACCGAAAGTTCGCGCGATTCGTTGACGAGACCGGCTACGTGACCGTCGCCGAGCGCGAACTGGATCCTGCAAATTTTCCCGGAGTGCAGTATCTCGACACCGCACCAGGGTCCCTCGTCTTCACCCCGACACCCGGCCCCGTCGACTTGGGCGACTGGCGGCAGTGGTGGCGTTGGACCCCCGGTGCGTGGTGGCGGGGCCCGGGTGGCCCCGGAACCTCGATCGACGGGCGGGACGAGCATCCGGTCGTCCAGGTCAATTTCGAGGACGCGACACGCTATGCCGAATGGGCGGGCAAGAGGCTGCCCACGGAGGCGGAGTGGGAGTTCGCGGCACGCGGCGGTCTCAACGGCGCCACTTTCGCGTGGGGCGAGGAGCCGCAGCGCGAGGGGCGGCTCAAGGCGAACACCTGGCAAGGAGCGTTCCCGTATCGCAACGCGGGAGCCCTTGGCTGGGTGGGAACATCGCCGGTGGGCAGCTTCCCGCCCAACGGGTACGGGCTCGTCGACATGACCGGGAACGTGTGGGAGTGGACGTCAACTCCATGGGCGGCGCGGCACACTGCGCCGTCGAGTTGTTCGTGCAGCCCGACCACAGCAGACCCAAGCGCCGGTCGGGTGCTCAAGGGTGGCTCGCACCTTTGCGCCCCCGAGTACTGCTTGCGCTATCGTCCCGCTGCCCGGTCGCACCAGTCCGACGACTCGGCCACGACGCACATAGGATTCCGGTGCGCTCGCGACGCACCGAGCTGATTACTCCGCCCGGATGTCCCGAGTGAGGGCGACGAGCTTCGTCATCGTGTTCATGTTCCGCACTGTGACCGGGCCGAGCGATTTCGGCAGCGTGAGCTTCGACCGACCCATGCCGTCTGGGTAATGCAGGTAGAGTTCCCGCTCGCCGGCCACAACCTGTTCACCGCCGGGCGTCGGGATTCCGTCGACGATCGAGGCGGGCACGGGTTCGTGCGCGAGCGCGACTCCCACCTTCGCTCCCTCGGCGTCAGGAAACGGGTTGGCCAGCACCACTCGCTCGAGTTCGGCCGCTGTGCGGATGATGACCTGGGCAGGCGTGCCGAGCTCGTCGGTGAGCGCCATCTCGAGTGCCGTTCGCGCAGCATCCGCCGACCACGGTGACGAGAAGACGACGTTGCCGCTCTGGATGAAGGTGCGCACGTTCCCGAGCCCGAGGCCGGTGCAGAGTTGCGCGAGCCGCGCCATCGGCAGTGTGCCGGTGCCGCCGACGTTGACCGCTCGCAACAGCGCGACGTAGACGGTCATCAGCCCTTGACGCGGGCCCGTGCCCGCAGCTTGATGCGACCGGCGAGCTCGTCCTTGCCCACGAGCACGACGGAATCGCGGCTCTTCACGAAGTCGGAGAAGCTCCTGAAACCGAGCGCCTTCTCGTTGAACGAGGGGTCCATGCGCTGCATCTGGCTCTTCACGCCGCCGCTGTGCAGCCACTCGTCGTCGCTCTTCGCGTGGCTCAGCCGCATGGCTCGCACCAGGAGTTCGGTCACATCGGTGCCCCGCTCGGGGCTGTCGGCGGCGGATTCCTCCTCGGCGACCTCGCGCTCGGCCTCGGTCGGCTCGTCGAGCTCGCTGAAAATCGCATCGGTCGCGGTGGGCTTTTTACCGACCGACGACGCGCGCCTGGATGCCGGGGCCTTGCGCTTCGGCGCCTGCGCGGCCTCGCCGGCAGCATCCGCCGCCGATTCGACCGAAGCCGCCGGCGTCGCCGCTGTTGTCGGCTCGGCGGATGCCGCCGGCTCGACCGCGGGCGCGCGCTGAGACCTTCGCTCCCGGGGCGACTCGCGCTCCTCGTCGTCCTCCTCCTCGACGCCGGGCAGCTCGCCGTAGTAGGCGAACTCGTTGCACGCCGCAGCCAGCTGCTTGCTCGTCGCACCGGCGACGCCGATTCCCACGACGTGGCGGCCGAGCCGCTTGCACCGCTGCGCGAGAGGGATGAAGTCGGAGTCGCCCGCGACGATGACCACATGGGTGATGTCGGGCAGCCGGAACATGTCCTCGACGACGTCGACCGACAAGCGGATGTCCGCGCCGTTCTTCGTGTACTGCGCCGTCGGGAACAGCTGGGTCAGATCGATCGCGCGGTCGACGAGCTGCCGGCGATAGCGGGAATTGGCCGGCACCGACCAGTCGGCGAAGGCGCGGCTGATCACCACGGTGCCGAACGAGGTGGCGTAGTCGATGATTGCGCCAACGTCGACGATCGCCCGCAGCGCCTGCTCCTTCGCCTTGGCGTCGGTGGGCTCGCCGTCGGATCCGTTGCGCGCCTTGTCGGCCATGAACTTGCCCCGACCATAGACCTGGTCGTAGCGCGAGATGACAATGTTGTCGAAGTCGATGTAGACGGCGACGCGAGGGTCGGATGCTTCGGCCATGGGTGTCCTTGTCAGTCGGGCAGTAGTTGCCAGCCCCAGTCTCGCGCGTCGCGCGGCGCACGCCAATTGCGACTCGCGCGGCGAATGTCGGTGCGCGTTCGTAAAGTGGTTCTCGGAGGGTGAGGTGCCGGAGCAGGTAGAGGCCTGGTGGGCCAGGCGGCAGCGGTCGAAGGGCACGACCATGCCCTATTCCGTCGGGCAGTACCGTGAGGCGTGGCAGAGCTACCCGGTGCTCGTGCGGCAGTACCACCCCGACCTCAACCGTGGTATCACCCTCAGTCAGATTCCTCCCGCGGCGGAGGTCTACCTCGTCTGGGTGTGCGTCGTCGGGCACGAGTTCGTTGCGACCCCAGAGGAGCAGCGGCACCGGCCCGGCCGGTCGAGGCGTCGCTCGACCTGGTGCCCGGACTGCGCGGCGCTGGCCGTGACGCGCTCGCCGCGCGGTGCGGCCGTCGCGCTGGTGGCCGGCGTTCGAGACAGCCCCGCTGACGCCCCGGCGGCGCCGGTCCGTACACCGAAAGCCCCAGCGATCTCCGGTGCGTCGACGCTCTGCGCCACGTCGACCGCGGAGGGCCAGGCCATCGGCGACGCGTTTCGCAGCGACTGCGCGCCGCGTCCGGCATCCGCCGCCGAGGCCGACCTGCGGGCCAAGCTCACCGAACGGCTGAACTTCGAACCCGGCCTCAACGCCGTTCGCGTCGCCCGCCCGTTCTTCACCCACCTCGAGGTGTGGCCCGACATCGTGATCTCTGAGCTGCGCGTGGCAATCGAATACGACACGACCGGCAGGGACGGCCTCGAACACGTCGGGCGCCGTGAGGCCGTCGACCGCCGCAAAGACCGGATGCTGCGCGCCGCCGGCTGGGAGGTGGTGCGCATCCGCTGCGGCAAGCTGCAGCCCATCGGGCCGCACGACCTGGTCGCCCCGGGGGTCACGTCGAAGCTGCTCGATCGGCTGCTCGACGAACTGAGACGCATCCGCGGCGACCTCATCGTCGACTGCTACCTCGCCGAGAGGGCCTCGGACTGATGTGGCGCCCGGGTGCCGCGTCCGCGCGTTGATGAGCTCCGCACACACGCGAGTCAGACGGTGGCTTCCACCGCTGCGATCGCCCGCTCCACCGCCGCGAGAGACGCGGCCACATCGTCGGCGTCGGTCGACCAGTTGCTCACCGAGATGCGCAGGATGTCGCGGTCGTGCCAGCGGGAGCCCGACATCCACGCGGTGCCGTCCGCGATGAGCGCGGCGGTGACACGGCGGGTGCGCTCGTCGTTCCCGAAGCTGATGCAGACCTGGGTGAAAACCACGTCGTTGAGGATCTCGACCCCGGGCATCCGGGCCAGCCCCTCCGCGAGGGCTTTCGCGTTGTGAGCGAGGCCGTCGATGAGGTCGATCGTGCCCGACCGCCCGAGCGAGCGCAGTGCTGCCCAGACCGGGATGCCGCGGGCACGGCGGGACAGCTCCGGCACCTTCTCGAACGGGTCACCCGGGCCCGAGTCTGCACCGATGAGGTAGCTCGTGTGCACCGCGAACACCGACCGCAGTACCTCGGGCCGGGAGACGATCGCGAATCCGCTGTCGTAGGGAACATTGAGCGTCTTGTGGGCATCCGTCGCCCAGGAGTCGGCCGTCTCGAGCTCGGCCAACTGCGGCCGGAGGGTCGGGCTCGCGGCGGCCCACAGGCCGAACGCGCCGTCGACGTGCACCCACGCGTCGTGCGCGTGCGCGATCGTCGTCGCCTCCCCGATCGGATCGAAGGCGCCCGAGTGCAGGTTGCCCGCTTGAAGGCAGACGATCGCGAGGCCGTCGTGGCCGTCAAGGGCCCGGCCGAGGGCATCCGGGTCCAGGCGCCCTTCGGAGTCGACGCCGATCTCGACGGGGGCCGCGAGCCCGAGGTAGCGCAGCACGAGGTCGATCGTCACGTGCCGGTCGGCCCCGGCGAATACCGTGATGCGCGGCGATCCGCTGAGGCCAAGGGTGTCGAGGTCCCAGCCGACGCGGTCGAGCGTCCACTTGCGGGCGGCGGCGAGGCCGACGAAGTTCGCCATGGTCGCGCCCGTCGTGAATCCCACGTCGCTTCCGGCGGGAAGCCCGAGCAGGTCGAGCAGCCATCCTCCTGCCGCCTCCTCTGCCGCCGCGGCTGCGGGAGTCGCGTAGCGCATCCCGGCATTCTGGTCCCAGGCGCTCACCATCCAGTCCGCGGCGAGGGCGGCGGGAAGTGCGCCGCCGATGACCCAGCCGAAGAAGCGGCCGGACGGCATCGCCATGAGCCCGGGGTCGGCGATCGCGGCGAGCTCATCGACGACAGTCACCGGGTCGGTCGGGCCGTCGGGTAGCGGCGCAGCGAACGCGGCGGCGAGTTCGTTGGCGGTCCGCCGGGGGCCGACGGGACGGGTGGCAACGGATGCGAGCCAGTCGAGCGAGTGGGCGAGCGCGTGTTCGAGGGCGACGCGATAATCATCCGGTTCCGCTGACATAGCGCCTACGGTAGCCCCGCCCGCACTGGCGGCGGAAGTCCCCCTTCAGCCTTGGAAGTCCTCGGGGTCGACCTCTTCGAGAAATCGATTGAACTCGTCGAGCTGCGCCTCCTCGCCGAGGGAGCCCGTCACCTCGGTCTCGTCCGCGACTCCGGCGGCCTCTAGCAGGTCGTCGCTGACCCAGATGGGCGCGTCGACCCGAGCGGCAAGGGCGATGGCGTCTGACGGGCGGGCGTCGAGGACCAGTCGCCCGTCCCTGGTCTGCAGCGTCATCTCGGCGTAGAAGGTGCCTTCCTCGATGCGTGTGACATCGACTCGTTCCAGCTCGGCCTGCACCGCCTCGAGCAGGCTCTTCATGAGGTCGTGTGTGAGGGGCCTCGGCGCCTGAGCGCCCTCGGTGGCAATGAGGATGGATGTGGCCTCCTGGGCGCCGATCCAGATTGGCAGTATCTTGCCCGAGCCGGGTTCGTCCAGAATCGGCTTCAAAAGAACCACGGGCTGCGAGCCGGAATCAACAGCGAGGGCGACAACGCGAACCTGGACCATGATGCAACTCCCTGGGTGGAGAAACGACATTTTCACGTCATGGTAGGCCACTACTCCAGACAAACCCATCCGTCGAGTATGGCTACGCCCTCTTCATCTCTGTCGAGTCATGTCCTCGGCGTATTCGCTCGAACAGGAGGGGCACGGGGGGAGGGTCTCCGACACCTGCTCACAGTAGTAGCATCGGCGCAGACCCATGCCTGACACCTATCGATTCGACGCCGAACTGTGGGAGTACTCGGGCCAGGCGGCCTGGGTATTCGTGACGGTGCCGACCGGGCACTCGACCGACATCGCGGCGATTCCGCGTGCGCCGAGGCCCGGTTTCGGGTCGATCCGGGTGAGCGTGACGCTCGGAGGGTCGACGTGGCTGACGTCGATCTTCCCCGACACGAAGTCCGGCACGTTCCTGCTTCCGGTCAAGAAGGCCATTCGGGCGCGCGAGCGAGTGGAACCGGGCGACGTGGTGGGGGTGAGCCTCGAGCTGCTCGAGTAGCGCAGGTTACGCACTGTGTCGCCGCGTGACGTCCCGCTCGACGCCCGCAGCGGCATCCGTTCTATCGTCGGGCCATGACACTGATCCCCACCATCTCCCAGCCCGCCGTTTCCATCCCCTCCGTCAGTGCCGACGTGCGCGCGACGAGGCTTCTCGATGCGGGTTCCGCCTGGGGCGACCGCATCGCGGCGAATCCGGCGAGCGCCCGGCTCACCTACCGCGTGCGCGCCGCCGGAGAGGGGTCGGTAGCTACCGCCGTCACCGCGGGGAAGCACGCCTTCGTCGTCGACGAGCCCGCCGCGCTCGCCGGAGATGACGTGGCCGCGAGCCCTGTCGAGTACGCCCTTGGCGCTCTCATCTCCTGTCAGGTCGTCGTCTACCGCCTGTATGCGCAGGCCCTCGGGATCCGGGTCGACGAGATCACGGTCGACGCGGAGGGCGATTTGGATGCACGTCGGCTCTTCGGCCTCGATGAGACCGTGCGCGCCGGGTTCACCGATGTGCGCCTCGCGATCACGATCACCGGCCCCGAGTCGGAGGAGCGTTACCAGGAGCTTCGCGAGGCCGTGGACGCGCACTGCCCCGTGCTCGACCTGTTCCAGAACCCGACGCCCGTGAGCGTCACCGTGGCCAAGGGGTAGCTCGCGCTGGTTGGGCGTAGCACATTCCGCCCGAGCCCCGCTTTAGACTGGCGACTCCACCAGCGTGCCCTGACACGAAGGAGGGCGGATGCCGACCCCGGCGCACAAGAGATCGGCCGCGCTCGATGCGGTGCGGGTGCTGGGCGTCGCGGCCGTCGTCGTCGGACATGCGATCCCCGACGAGGGCTTCCGCACCGCGCTGTTCGGCTGGCACGTGCCGCTGTTCTTCTTCCTGAGCGGCTACCTGTGGAAGCGGAACCGGAATGGCATTCGCGACGAGTGGCGCTCTCGCTGGCGCTCGCTCGCCGGCCCGTACCTCTTCTGGCTCGCCGTCATCGGCGTGCCCTACGCGATCGTGCTCGTCACGACGTCGGCGGAGCGCGACCTCGACGACTGGATCGGCCCGCTTCTCGGCGGGGCGAACGCGAACGAACCGTTCACGACGTTCTGGTTCCTGTCGGTATTGCTCTTCTCCGTGCTGCTGTTCCGAGTGGTGATGGCGCTGCCGCTTCCGTTCGTGTGGCTCGTCGCCGCCACCGGACTGCTCGCTGGGTACCTGATCGGGCCCCAGCTCGCCTTCAGCCCGCTCGGCATCGGTTCGGCGCTCCCGTGCCTCGTCTTCCTGCTCGCCGGATTCCTGTTGCGCCAGCCGATCGAATGGCTCACAGGCCGGCATCCGGCACCCCGACTGCTGCTCGGACTGCTGCTCACAGTGGTGCCGGAGGTTCTCGTGGTGGCGGGCGTCGTCGAGCCGTTCGACATCAAGTTCGGCAACTGGGGAACGCCCGTCGCCGCCGTCGCCGTTGCCGTCGCGATCAGTGCGGGTCTGGTGGTCGTCGCGGATCTCGTCTACGACGAAATGCCCCGCCCCGTCGAACGCGCGACGATCGGCCTGGCCTTCGCGTCCCTGTGCGTCGTGCTCGTACACCCGGTGGTGCAGTGGGCGTCCCGCCCGTTCGAGGTGAACCCGCTGGTCTCGGCGGCCCTGATGCTGGTGATCCCATGGGCGATCGGCAGCGCACTGCGCCACACGCGCCTGTCGTGGTGGGCGACCGGAACGCCGCGCGCCGGGCGGCCCGCTGCGGTTGCGGCAGGCTGACCGCGGCCGCCCGGCGTGAGCGGCGAGGCATCGATCAGCTGCGCGGGCCCCGGTGGATCCGCGTCGACTTCACTGCACCGTCGCGGTCGTAGGTCGTCCACTCGCCGACCTTCTTGCCGTCGTCGTTGTAGGTGCCTTCGTCCCAGAGTTGCCCGTTGTCGAACCAGCGCTTCCACGGTCCTACCTGCCGATTTTCCGTAAAGGCGCCCTCCTGCAGTCGTTGGCCGTTCTCCCGCCACCACACCCAGTGCCCGGTCAGCTTTCCGTCGTCGTACGCGCCGAGGGCTTTTAGTCGGCCGTTGCGGAAGTAGTACCTCCAGTCGCCATGCTTCTGCCCGCCGTGGAACTGGCCCAGGCTCTCGGGCGTTCCGTCGGCAAAGACTCCCTCAAAGGCACCCGATTCAGGATGCGCATCGCCGTCGAACTTGACCATGATGCCCTCCGATGGTTCGAATTTACTCCGCCGCGGCAGGCATGGCTGCCCCCGAATATCACGGAGTTCGAATATTGCGCGGAGCCGGACTGACCCTCGGCGGCAGAGTCTCGCACGCGGGGTTTTCCCGCGCAGGTTCTTTTGCCCACGCAGGCTTACGCTGGCTCCATGGAATCGAAGCGGGCCCGCGCCGCATCCGTCATCGCATACCTTTTGCTCGACCTGGTGGTCGTGTTCCTCTTCATCTACGCCGGCCGGGAGACACGCGGCAGCGGTCTCGGGGAGCGGCTCGTTGAGGGGCTTCCCTTCTTCATCGGCGTGGTCGTCGGCTGGGCAGCCGGGCGGGTGTGGCAGGCGCCGCGCACCGTGGTGTGGAAGGGCATCATCGTCTGGGCGTCCACGGCGGCGGTCGGGATGCTGCTGCGCCTGGTGACCGGGGAGCCGACCGACTCGCGATTCGTCTTCATCACCTTCATCGCACTCGGCGTCTTCCTTGTCGGCTGGCGCGGGGCCGCATGGGTGCTTGATGTGCTCTTCGGCCGGGTGTTTCCCAAGGTCGTCGACGAAAAGTACCGCAAGTAGCGAGAAATTTGCTCGGCGCCGCTCACAGCGCCGGATGCTCGCCGAGCCCGATCCGGTCCGGTACCGCCCGCGCGACCCGGCGCAGCCACGGTCCGGGATCGGGCCACTGGCGGCTCGTCGGCAGCGTGCGCAGCATGCGGGCGAGCGAGGTGCGCCCGGCGACGGTCCAGGGGATCACACGCGACGGAGCGACGTCGGGCAGCACGCCGAGCCACCAGTGTTTCCAGGTCGGCGAGAGCTGCTCCGGGTCGATCACAACGTAGTAGTCGGGCATGCTGAGGCTCCCGCGTTCGAGTGCGCCGACTGCCCGGTCGACCTCGAGGTCGAGAGTGCCGAGTGTGGCGAGGTCGTCGAAGAACTCGACCCACGCCGCGGCCACATGTTCGAGAGGGTCGCGGTCGTGCACGAGATAGGGGGAGTTGGCGCGGGCGATCCAGCGCTGCACCTCGTCATCGGGCGCATCGGCGAAGGTCTCGCCGCGCACGTTCGCGAAGGCGTCCAGCACGTGGATGACGTCGGGCGCGTCGTCGCCCACGATGACGATGGTGGTGCTCCTGGAGCTTCCCATGGTGGCGATGTTACGCCGCGATGCTCCGGATGGCCCGGAACCGGAAGCATCCGCTGCCCCGTGGCGTTGCCCCCATTATGAAGTCCATCATGTACAGCCAAACCGGTGACCCCGGTGTCCTCCGCCTTGTCGACCGCGACCTCGTCGAGCCCGGGCCGGGCGAGGTGCGCGTGCGCGTCGCCGTGTCCGGGGTGAACCCCACCGACTGGAAGTCCCGCCGAGGCAGCCGCCCGGGGGAGGCCCTCGCGTTCGAGAACGTCGTGCCGAACCAGGACGGCTCCGGAACGGTGGATGCTGTCGGCGACGGCGTCGACCGGGTGCGCGTCGGCGATCGCGTGTGGCTCGCGCTCGCCGCCTTCGAGCGGGCGGCGAGCGGCACAGCCCAAGAGTTCACGGTGCTGCCCGCCGAGCGGGTCTACCCGCTGCCGGATGCCGCGAGCTTCGAGCTCGGCGCGAGCCTGGGCGTGCCGGCGATCACGGCACACCGCGCGCTCACCGTGGCCGAGGACGGCCCGCGCCGACTGCATCCGGGCGCCCTCGACGGCAAGGTCGTGCTCGTCGCCGGTGGCGCGGGCGCGGTCGGGCATGCCGCGATCCAGCTCGCCCGCTGGGCAGGCGCGACGGTGATCACGACCGTCAGCTCGCCCGAGAAGGCGTCGCTCGCAGCGGCGGCTGGCGCCCACCACACCGTCAACTACCGGGACTCGGATGCCGTGGCGGACATCCGCCGCATCGCACCGAAAGGCGTGGACCAGATCGTCGAGGTCGCGCCGGCTCAGAACGCGACGCTCAACCTCGCCGTTATCCGCAACAGGGGATCCGTGTCGGTCTACGCGAACAACGGCGGCGACACGATGACCCTCGACGTGCGCCCCCACTTCAGCCTCAACATCCGGTACCAGTTTGTGCTGCTCTACTCCGTCGGCCAGGAGGCGCTCGACGCCGCCGCTGCCGACATCACCGCCGCGATCATGGACGGCGCTCTGCCTGTCGGGGAGCAGGCCGGCCTGCCCCTGCACCACTTCGACCTCGAGAGAACAAACGAGGCGCACGCGGCGGTCGAAAGCGGCGTCGTCGGCAAGGTACTCATTCGCGTTGACCGCACCTCGTAAACAGGTGCGGCAGTCGAGCCGCCCTCGACGAGTTGTCGAGGGCGGCCAGCCCGCCTAGTCTGGGCCGCAACGGATCAGGCGGCCCCGATGAGGCCGGGGGTCGCTGCATCAGCCCGGCCTCATAAGCGAGCAATCATGGCCACTTTCACCCTGCAGTTCGACGACGTCACGACCTACGCCGCCCTGGTCTATCGACTCAAGACCCTCACGCAGGAGATCGACAACCGACTCGGCCACGCGGGCGAGATCATCTTCCCCGAGAGGCGCGAGATCGAGACGATCCTGAGCGACGGGAGCATCGGACGCTGGCAGATCGCCACCCCGACGACCGCCATCGGGTTCGACTGAAGCTCAGTCACCCCGCGTTGCCGAGACCGGGTCAGGCACGGGGGCGGCTCGGGTGAACGGTCTGCGGGTGATCACGGCCACGGCGAGACCCGCGAGCATGATGGCGCCGCCGATGAGTTCGCTTGCGGTGGGCTCTTCGCCCTGCACGACCCACGCGGCGAGGATTCCGATAATGGGGATCAGCAGCGTGAACGGCACGACCGAGCTCGTGGGGTACTTCGCGAGCAGCGAGTTCCAGATGCCGTAGCCGATCAGCGATGCCGCGACCGCGGTGTAGACGGTGCTGAGGATCGCGACGAGCGAGATGTTCACGATCGAGTCGATGACCACGGCGGGCGTGTCGACGATGAGAGCGAGCGCGAGGCTTGGAATGGGAACGACGAGCCCTGACCAGACGACGAGCGAGAGACCGGATGCCGCCTTCGCGCGACGGCTGAGCACGTTGCCGATCGCCCACGCCAACGCCGCGAGCATCGTGACGACGAGCGGCAGCCACGGCGCGGCGGCGCTGTGCCCGACGACGACGACGGTGAGGCCGGCCATCCCGACGACTATTCCGACCAGCTGTCTCCGCGTCGGTCGTTCCCGCAGCACGATCGCCGACACGATCACCGACAGCACGACCTGGGTCTGCAGCAGCAGCGAGGCGAGGCCGGCGGGCATCCCGAGGGCCAGAGCGAGGTAGAGCAGCGCGAACTGCCCGAGGCTCAGGAACGCGCCGATCGCGAGGATGTTGCGCCAGCCGATCGCAGGCGGCCTGATGAAGAAGATGGCGGGAACGATGACGAGCAAGAACCGGATGGCGACGAAGACGAGCGGCGGAACGTCGGCGAGCCCAGCGTCGATCACGACGAAGTTGAGTCCCCAGATGACGACGACGAGCAAGGCGAGCAGAGTGTGTCGTGGGGTCACTCGCCCTAGCTTGCCAGCATAAAGTTGTGCGAGTGATCGAGTTCGACGGCGCCAGCGCCATCTTTGTGGCCATCGGCGTCGCCACCCTCGCGGCGGCGCTTCTTCCGCGCCTCCTCGGCCGGGCGCCAATCTCAATGCCGATGGTGTTTCTTGGCGCCGGCATGCTCGTCTTCGTGCTGCTGCCCGACCTCCCCGATCCCGACCCGATCGACAACAATGCGATCGCCCTGCACCTCACCGAGGTGTGCGTGATCATCTCCCTGATGGGGGCCGGCCTGGCCCTCAACCGGCCGGTCGGCTGGCGGAGCTGGTCGTCGACCTGGCGGCTGCTCGCGATCACGATGCCGCTGTCGATGCTCGCCGTCGGCATCCTCGGCTGGGCCGCTCTCGGCCTCGGCGCCGCGAGCGCTGTGCTGCTGGCCGCCGCACTCGCCCCCACCGACCCGGTGCTGGCGACGGAGGTTCAGGTGAGCGAACCCCAGTCCGACCCCGACCACGGCGACGACGAGGCCAGGTTCGCTCTCACCTCGGAGGCGGGCCTCAACGACGGACTCGCGTTCCCCTTCACGTATGCGGCGGTCGCCATCAGCCTCGTCGGTGTCGCCCCGGCTGCGTGGCTGCTCGACTGGGTGCTCATCGACGTCGTCTGGAGGCTCACCGTCGGGGTGATCGTGGGGCTCATCGTCGGATGGCTGCTGAGCAAGGCATTCTTCTCAGACAGGGCGGGACGGTTCGCGCTCGCCGAACAGGCCGAGGGGTTCGTGGCCCTCTCCGCCACCTTCCTCGCCTACGGGGTCACCGAGCTCGCAGAGGGCTACGGCTTCATCGCCGTGTTCATCTGCGCCGTCACCGTTCGCGCCGCGGAGCGCACGCACGGGTACCACGGCGTGCTGCACAAGTTCGTCGAGCAGATCGAACGGATGCTGACCATCACCGTGCTGATCCTCCTCGGCGGGGCCGTCGCGCGCGGCCTCTTCGCTGACATCGGCTGGGCCGAGATCGGCATCGCGGCAGCGTTCCTGCTCGTCATCCGCCCGATAGCCGGCTGGATAGGCCTGAGCCTGGGCAAGTCGGGCCCGCGCGAGCGCGGCGTGATCGCGTTCTTCGGTGTGCGCGGCATCGGATCGCTGTTCTACATCGCGTATGCACTCGACGTCGGAGACTTCCCCGATGCCGAGCGGCTCTGGGCGATCGTCGGACTCGTCGTCGTCGGATCGATCCTCATCCACGGCATCGCCGCAACGCCGGTCATGGCGCTTCTCGACCGTTCGCGCCGCAGGGAGGCGGCACGGCGCGGCGGCGGGCCGTCCGACGTCTCAATTACGCCGGTCTAGCCGGCGTTTGCCCGGCGCAACCTCGACCCGGGCGCGCCCTCGTCGCGCAGGTTCGAGTGGCGTTCGCACCACCAGTAGAACGCGGAGTAGCCGAGCAGCGACAGCACGATCCCGGCGACGAAGAGCGGCGCGGCGGGCCTCGACCACTGGAGATCGCCCCGGGCGACGACGAGTGCGACGGCGATGAAGGACAGGCTGAACAGCTGCGCCTGATAGATCCACCGGAACGCGCTCCAACGGTGGTCGACGAACAGCCAGACGTTCACCATGCCAGGCAGGGTGAGCACCGCGCCGACGATGCGCGCGGTCAGGGGAGTCAGATCCCACGCCCAGGTCGACAGGAACGCCTGGGGAACGAGGAACAGTGCGAGTCCGACGAGCAGCGCGAGACCGCCGAGCGACCCGAGCGCGGCTCGCACCCGGAAGGGGATGCGGAAGTCGCCCTCCTCGGCCAGGCCGTCGTCGGAGCGCCGGTTCGCGAGCAGGGCGCCGAGTACGAGGAAGGGTGTCGTCACGTACAGCACAAGCCAGGTGATGAACGAGACGTGCCCGGCGTGGAAGCGATCGATGTGCAGCAGCGTCGCTGCGCCCGCGAGGGTCGCGAAGACGACGACGGCGGGGAACCCGTGCCGTACCCGGTGCCACCGGCGCTGCCAGACAACGTGCACGAAGAACCAGATGCCACCGAGATAAGCCGAACCGAGCAGCATCGCGGTGAGCGGGGGCTGGATCGTCCACGCGAACAGACGCTCGGTCTCGGTGGGGAGGAGGTAGAGAAGCACGCTCGCGACGGCGAGGAAGGGCAGGATCAGCAGTGCGAGCCACCTCGTGAGAGGCTCTATCTCGTCGCGTGCCCGCCCGGTCATGATGCGTGCCCCGCGAGCGCGAACGCGACGACATCCTCCATCGACATGTCCCGTCCCTCGGTGCGCGCCGCCTCGAGGTCAGATGCGTCGTCGCCCGCGAGGATCGGGGCGAGGTAGTGCTGGTGGAACGAGAAGCTCGTCGCGTTGTACAGTCCGGTCTGCCTCCTCAGCGCCTCGGCCGCCCGCAGAAGCCGACCTGCGCGCTGGATCTCCCCCTCGGCGGCAGCGATCGCGATGAGTCCCTCGAGCCCGTAGGCGACACCCTCGGCGTGCCCGAGCGCCGCCGACGTGGCGAGGCTCTCGTTGAAGGCGTCGCGGGCCTCGTCGATCGACCCCGCCACGAGCTTCGCCCAGCCGAGGTGGTGCAGCGCGATCGCGGTGCCGAGCTCCTCGTGCCGGTCCCGGGCAAGCGACAGGCTCTCCTGGAAGCGGTGCACCGAGCGGTGTATCTTCTGGTCCATGAGCGCGACCCGGCCGAGGGTCACGAGCGCCATCGCTTCGCCCCAGCCGTCGCCCTGCTCGCGGAACAGCTCCAGGCTCTTCATCAGAGCCTCATCCGCGTGGACTGGATCGGGCTTCTCATCGGCCAGCAGGGCGAGGGCCACCGAGATGAGGCTCAGCCCTTCGCCGGAGCGGTCGTGCACCCGGTGGAAGAGCTCCGCGCTCTCGGTCAGCCCCGGGACGACCCACTCATTGGGATCCTGCCAGAGCGTGATCGACCGAGTGAAGTACAGCGCGATCGCCCTCGTGCGGTCGGTGAGGGCACCCTTCGCCGCGAGCACCTCCTCCATCCAGCCGCGCACCTCTCCGAGGAGCCCGCCGACCCACCAGAAGATGAACAGATCCCAGGCGAACCGCGCAGCGGTGTCCCAGTCGTCGTGGTCGAGCAGAAAGCGCACGGCCGCGCGCAGGTTGTCGCGATCGTCGTTGAGGCGGCCGACCCATTCCCGCTGGTGTACGCCCTCGAGGTCGAACTCGATGCGGTCTGCGAGCTCCACGTAGTACTCCGCGTGGCGGGCACGAATGGCCTCGAATGTGCCGCTCGCCTCGAGCTGTTCGAGCGCATACTCGCGAACGGTCGCGAGTATCGAGAATCGTGACCGCCCCCGGCAGTCCTGCTCGCGCACGAGGCTGTTGTCGACGAGGATGCCGAGACTCGTGAGTGGATCGGCGTGAGCCGCATCGCCGGCAACGAACTCGGCGGCCTCGAGCGAGAAGCCGCCGGCGAACACCCCGAGCAGGGCAAGCAGGCGCTTCTCGTCGGGTCCGAGAAGCTGCGTGCTCCACTCGATCGTGCGGCGGAGGGTCTGCTGCCTCGGCGGGAGGTCTTTCGCACCGGCCGAAAGCAGCGGCAGTCGCCGGTCGAGCCGGGCGAGCATCGCGGCCGGAGCGAGGGTTCGGATGCGCGCGGCGGCAAGCTCGAGCGCGAGGGGCACGCCGTCGAGCTCGCGACAGATCGCGGCGACGGCGTGAGCGTTGTCGGCCGTCAGCTCGAAGTCGGGCTTGACGGCACGCACCCGCTCGACGAACAGGGCGACGGATGCCGAGTCGAGCAGCTCGGCGGGATCCAGCCGTGCCCTCGGCCCGGGGAGCGCGAGCGGGCCGATCTCGTAGGTGTGCTCGCCAGTGACCCGCAGCAGCGTCCTGCTCGTGACAAGGAATTTCAGGGTCGGCACCATCGTGAGCAGGGCCGTGAGGGTGGTGGCGGCGTCGAGCACTTGCTCGAAGTTGTCGACGACGATGAGCATCCGCCGCTGCCGCAGCGCTGTCGTGAGCTTCTCCTCGAGGGTCTGGTCGCCGGTATCGCGCACCCCGAGGGCCTGCGCGATCGCGTTCGGCACGAGCGCGGCATCCTGCACCGGCGCGAGATCGACGAAGGCGACCTCGCCGGGCACGGACTCGCTGAGCAGTTTGGCGACGCCGATCGCGAGCCTGCTCTTGCCGATGCCGCCCGGACCGGTGAGCGTGACAAGCCGCACACTCTCGCGACGCAGCATGGCCTCGACGGCGAGCAACTCATCGTCCCGTCCGATGAGCGAGGTGAGCGGGGCCGGGATCGCGCCGGTGTCGGTGTCGGTGACCGGCGGCCGCTCGGGGGGCGGAAGTGGACGCCGGCTCAGGTCGAATCGCTCGGCGAGAAGAGTCGCGAGGTCGTCCTCGAGCAGCCTGCGGAGCTCCTGCGGGGTCGAGAAGTACTTGAATGACGCCCCGTCATCGTTGCGGATGCGGTCGAGCAGTTCGACCAGGCGTGGTTCGCGGATGCCCTTCGGCTCCTTGATGTAGATCAGCTTCGGGAGCCGGGTGGCGAGGTTGTACTCGTCCTCGAGCCCGGAGACCGTTTCGGTCGGGGCCACCCAGCCGTAGGCCTCCCAGTAGAGCCCCACGAACACGTCGCTCTGTTCGAGGTAGGCGCGGTAAAGGTCGCGGGGCGGATGCGGCCGCGCGCCGAGCTCGAACATCACGGGGGCGAGGTGCAGGCGCTCGACCGCGACCCGCGCCGCCCTGCGCTCGGGGGCGAGCTCCTTGAGGGTGGAGCTGACGAACACCCGCAGACGCTGGTCGGGCGTTCGGATGACCCCTGCCGATGGGTTCATGCAGAAATTCTGCGCCCTCAGACCCCGCGAGTCCACCCGTTTCGCGACTTGGGTCGCCGGACGTTCGGCGCCGAGCGGGCCATCGGCATGTCGCCCGACGCCGGCTCCGCGGTGCGCCCGATCATCATCGCCGCGGGGATCGCGAACGTCGAGATGATCGCACCATAGACGAACGCGACGCGGACGCCCTCGGCCGTCGCCGCGACATCCGTCGCCCCACCGGCGAGGAGGATCGCGGCCTGGGCGGCCATCACGGTCACGAACAGGGCGGTGCCCGCCGCCCCGGCGAGCTGCTGCACGGTGCCGACGATCGCGCTGCCGTGCGAGTACAGCTGCGGGCGCAGCGAGCCGAGGCTCGCCGAGAACAGGGGGGTGAACAGCAGGGCGAGGCCGACGCTCAGTGATGCATGGGCGGCGAGCACCGAGAACGGCGACGTGGTCGCCCCGAACGTCGTCATGATCCACAGCACGCTGGTGACGATCATCGCGCCCGTCACGAGCAGCGCGGTCGGACCGATCCGGTCGTAGGTGCGCCCGACGAGCGGTGCGAGCAGGCCCATCGTCAGCCCGCCGGGGAGCAGCAGGAGGCCGGTCTGCAGCGGGTCGAGGCCGAGCACGTCCTGCATGTAGATCGGCAGCAGCACGATCGTTCCGAAGAATGCCATCATGCTCATCGAGAACATCACGATCGAGAAGGTGAAGTTGCGCGAGCGGAAGGTGCGCAGGTCGAGCAGCGCCTGCTCCACCCGCTGCAGCCCTATCTGGCGCAGAACGAACACGACCAGCGCGACGATGCCGATGCCGAGCGGCGCCCACGCGCCGAGCGGGCTGCCGCCGGCGGCGATCCCGCCGAGGCTGCTCAGCCCGTAGACGAGACCGCCGAACGCGAATGCGGAGAGGATCACGGATGCCACGTCGAAGTGGGTGCGCCTCGGCGTGGTGACATTTCGCACGCGGGCAGCGCCGACGGCGAGCGCGCCGAGGGCGATCGGGAGCACGAGGATAAACATCCAGCGCCAGTCGAGCACGCTCAGGATGACGCCGGAGATGGTCGGGCCGATCGCGGGGGCGACCGAGATGACGATGGAGATGTTGCCCATCGTGCGGCCGCGGGAGGCCGCGGGGACGAGCGTCATGACGGTGGTCATGAGCAGCGGCATCATGATGGCCGTTCCCGTCGCCTGCACGACGCGGCCGGCCAGCAGCACCTCGAAGCCCGGCGCGATTGCGGCGATGAAGGTGCCGGCGCTGAACAGCGACATCGCCGATATGAACACCGGGCGGGTGTCGAATCGTTGGAGCAGGAACCCGGTGATAGGGATCACCACGGCCATGGTCAGCATGAACGCCGTCGTGAGCCACTGGGCGGCGTTCGCCGTGATGTCGAGGTCTTTCATGAGCTGCGGCAGCGCGACGCCCATGATCGTCTCGTTCAGGATCACGACGAAGGCCGAGACGAGAAGGAGGCGGATGACGAGGTTGTTGCGGCGTGTGACGGCCTCCGCGCCGGACGGGGCCGCGGTGGTGGTCGAAAGAGCTTCGGTCAAGTTAATTGATCTATTCCGCTCGACGAGCCTCGGTGGCGGCCAGGTGGCGCGAGTCGCGCGCGACCCCCACGCTGCGGGCGAGCTCGGTCGGCCCGAATGAGACGTTCTGGGCGAGCCGCACCGTGACCTCGTCGCCGTCGAAGGTCAACTCGACCAGCAGCGCGATGGGCGTTTCGTAGACCTGCAGGCGCGCGACGAAGGTCGACTCGTCGGCCCAGGCGCCGGACGCGGCGACCGCGGCCCGCCGTGTGCGGCGGAAGCTGCCCGCCTCGGGAACGCGAGCGGTGCCCGTGATCCACGCACCACGGCCGCAGTCGATGCGGTGCTCACCCGCTTCGTCGCGCAGGGTCAGCTCGGCGCGGTCGGCGGCGAACACGACGCGGACACCCTCGAGGTGGGCGACGTTGGGGGCGAGGTCGTAGTCGCGCCCGGACACGGATGCCGCCATCGGCGACACCGCGGACCCGGCAGGATGCGCGATCGCCAGTGCCGCCAGCGCCGCATTAAGTTCCGCGTGCCCGGCGGGGTCCTCCGGAAGCGGCCCCGTCGTCGAGAGACCCGCGAGCAGGTGGTCCCAGGCCGCGGTGACGACGGCCGCGGTGTCGCTCAGCGCGCTCGTCAGCGCGAGCACGGCATCCTGTTCCGGCATGACGATCGCCAGCTGACCGAACGCGCCGTCCGCCCGGTATGCCCCGTGCCGGCAGAGCCAGAACTGGTAGCCGTAGCCCTGCGTCCAATCGTCGGCCTCGCCTGGATCGCCGTTCGACACCTGGCGCTCGTGCACGGCATCCACCCATTCCGCCGGCACCAGCTGAGCGCCGCCCCACCGACCGCGCTGCAGGTAGAGCTGGCCGAATTTCGCGAGGTCCTCCGTGGTGATCGCGAGGCCCCAGCCGCCCACGTCGATTCCTCTCGGGCAGGCCTCCCAGCTGGCGCCCTCGATGCCGAGCGGCTGAAGCAGGCGCGGGGTCAAGTAGTCGAGAAGTCGCTGCCCGGTGAGGCGCTGCAGGATCGCCGACAGCAGGTAGGTTGCACCGGTGTTGTAGACGAAGGCTCCACCGGGCGGGTTCTCGACCGGCCGGCGGAGGATGGCGCGGGCCCAGTTGCGCTCGGGCGAGTGCAGCGCGCTGAGGGTGTCCTCGGCGTGCCCGGCGTTCATCGCGAGCAGGTGCCGCACCCGCATCGCCTGGAGGTTCTCACCCACCGCGGCCGGGACGTCGTCGGGCAGCAGGTCGACGACGCGGTCGTCGAGGCCGAGCAGGCCCTCGTGGATCGCGATACCGACCGCGGTGGCGGTGAAGCTCTTGCTGACCGAGAACACCTCGTGCCGGAGGGTGGCAGCGAAGGGTGTCCACCAGCCCTCGGCAATGACATGACCGTGCCGGAGCAGCATGATGCTGTGCAGCTCCTGCCTGCCGTCGGCGACGGCGGAGAGGAACTCGCGGACGGCGCGCGAGGGGACACCCTGCGCCTCGGGGGTGCTGCGGGGGAGCGGGGACGCCGACATCGGGGCTAGGCGAGCGCCGGCATGACGGCACGCTCGAACAGCTCGATGCCGGAGCGGTCGTAGGCGGCCTCGGGGAAGTAGAAGATTCCATAGCCGAGGCCACGCCCCTGCATGTCGCGCAGGCGCTCGACGACCTGATCCGGCGTGCCGACGGCGATCGCGCCCGCCGCGTATTCGCCCACGAAGGCATCCGCCCGCTCCTCACCGAGGTGGGGGAGCACCCGCGCGCGCACCGCGGCGATGCGGTCGGCGACCTCTGCTTCGGTGTCGGCGATGATCACGTTGTAATTGGCGGAGCGCACGATCGCGTCGAAGTCGGTGCCCACGTCGGCGCAGTGCTGGCGCAGAATTTCGCTCTTGTGCTCGAACTCGGCCGGCGTGCCGGCGAAGTTCGTGTACTGCGCGTACTCCGCGGCGATCTTGAGGGTGACCTTCTCGCCGCCGCCCGCGATCCAGAGCGGGATGCCGCCGGGCTGCAGCGGCAGCGGACGGACGATGGCGCCGTCGACCTTGTAGTGCGTGCCGTCGAGCGTCGCCGATCCGGTGGTCCAGGCCTGGCGCATGATGTCGACGCCCTCGCGGAGGCGGCCGAGCCGGGTTCCCGCGCTCGGGAAGCCGTAGCCGTAGGCCTTCCACTCGTGCTCGTACCAGCCGCCGCCGATGCCCATCTCGGTTCGCCCGCCCGAGACGATGTCGACGGTCGCGGCGACCTTGGCCAGATAGGCAGGGTTGCGATAGCTCATGCAGGTGCACATCTGGCCGATCCGCACTCGCGAGGTGGTTGCGGCGAATGCGGCCATGAGCGTCCACGCCTCGTGGGTGGCCTCCTCCGAGGGCACTGGCACGGTGTGGAAGTGGTCGTACACCCAGATCGACTCCCAGGAGCCGGCATCGGCGTGCTGGGCGAGGGAGTTCATCACCGTCCACTGCTCGGCCGGATCGATGCCGACGAGGTCGTGCCGCCAGCCCTGAGGAATGAAGAGTCCGAATCGCATTCGCCCAGCTTACGAACCGATCTGCCGCGCCGGCGAAACGAGGCGCGGCAGAATGGGTCCATGACGATATCTCCGTACGGGTCCTGGCGCTCGCCGATCTCCGCTCAGGACCTCGCCGCGAGCGGGCATCCGGTCAGCGGAGGGGCATGGGTCGGCGACGACGTCTGGTGGCTCGAACTGCGGCCGAGCGAGGGTGGACGGCTCGCCGTGCGCACCGCGGGCGACGACGGCGCACCCGTCGACGTGCTGCCGGCGCCGTGGAATGCGCGCACGCGGGTGCACGAGTACGGCGGCGGCGCCTGGACGGTGACCGCCGACCGTGCGCTCGTCTTCGCCGAGTTCACCGACCAGCGCCTCTACCGCCTCGACGCGGGCAGTGAGGTGCCGGTGCCGCTGACGCCGGCGGAGGGTGGCTTCCGCTTCGGCGAGCTCGCGATCCGAGGTGATGAGATCATCGCGGTGAGGGAGACCCACGCAGAGTCCCTCGCCCGGGACATCGTCGCTGTTCCCCTCGACGGCTCGGCCGCGGAGGGGGCCCGGGGCATCCGCTCCATCGTCTCGGGCGCCCACTTCCTCGCCTATCCGCGCTTCTCGCCCGACGGGCGCCGCCTCGCCTTCGTCGCCTGGGACCACCCGCAGATGCCGTGGGACGGCACCGAGCTGCGCCTCGCCGACCTTGCCGACGACGGCACCGCGCGCAACGTGCGCACGATCGCCGGGTCGGCGACCGAGTCGGTTCTCCAGCCGGAGTGGATGGACGACGAGTCCCTCCTCGCGGTGAGCGACCGCGACGGCTGGTGGAACCTCGCGGCTTTCGCCCTCGACGGCACCCGCACGGACGTGCTCACCGAGCAGGCCGAATACGCCGGCGCACTCTGGGTGCTCGGCCTGCGCTGGTTCGATCTGCAGGGCGGGCGCATCCTCGCCGTGCGCACCCACGGCGACGACAGCCTCGTGCTGGTCGACCCCGCCTCGGGCACGATCGAGTGGCTCGACACCGGGCTCACGACAATCTCGCTCGGCGCTCGCAACGGCGATCGCGTACTGCTCACGGGAGGCAGCTCCGTGCTCCCCACCGGCCTCCGCGTCCTCGACCTCGGCACCGGCGCGCTCGAGGACGTGCGGCTCGGGGTCGACGCCTTGCCGGATGCCGCCTACCTGCCTCTCGCCGAGAGCCGCACCTTCACGGCCGCCCGCGACGTGCACACCTTCGTGTACCCGCCCCGCAATCCCGACTTCGAGGCGCCGGAGGGGGAGCTGCCGCCCTACATCGCCTTCGTGCACGGTGGCCCGACCTCGCGCGTCTCGGCGGCGGTCTCGCTGACGATCGCCTACTTCACGAGCCGCGGCATCGGCGTCGTCGACGTGAACTACGGCGGATCGACCGGATACGGGCGGGAATACCGCGAACGGCTCCGCAGCCAATGGGGGGTCGTCGACGTCGAGGACACCATCGCGGCGGTGCTCGGCCTCGCGGATGCGGGACTCGCCGACCGCGCCCGGCTTGCGATCCGCGGGGGCTCGGCCGGGGGCTGGACCGTGCTCTCCGCGCTCACCGGGTCGGAGGTCTTCGCGGCGGGCGCGTCGTACTTCGGGGTCGCTGAGCTGTCCCAGTTCGCGCTCGACACCCACGACTTCGAGTCGCGCTACCTCGACGGGCTGATCGGCGCCCTCCCTGACGCGGCCGAGTTGTACGAAACCCGGGCGCCGCTCAACAACGTGCACCGGCTCTCGACCCCGGTGCTGCTGCTGCAGGGCCTCGATGACCCGATCGTGCCGCCGTCGCAAGCGGAGCTGTTCCGCGGCGCCCTCGTGGCGAAGGGCATCCCGCACGCCTATCTCGCCTTCGAGGGGGAGTCGCACGGCTTCCGCCGCGCCTCGACGATCGTCAGTGCAACCGAGGCCGAGCTCTCGTTCTACGGCCAGGTCATGCGGTTCGAGCCGGCAGACGTGCCGACGCTGCCCCTCGACTGATCGCTGTCACTATTCAGGAGTGGTGGTGGGGCAGCCGGTGACGGTCCTTCGTCCGTGCTGGTCGCAGGCCAGCTGGGGGCTGTCATTATTCAGGAGTTGTGGTGGAGTGGTCGTGATGCCGGGCGGACGGATGCTGCGGATGCCGCGTCAGACCGCATCCGCCGCACGATTCCAGCGCCCAACGCAGTCCTGATGCGCGCAGCCGCGGAATGCCGCCGCTGAGCTCCTGAATAATGAAAGGAGTTCCTCGGGCGGCACGCTGACGGTCACCGGACTGGCTCCTGAATAGTGAAAGGAGTTGGGAGGGTCGGGCTACCCGGCGACCGGTGTCAGCACGAAGACGGGGATCTTCCGGTCCGTGCCGGCCTGGTAGTCCGCGTAGTCGGGGTAGGCGGCGACGGCTCGTTCCCACCAGAGGGCCTTCTCCTCGCCGGAGACCTTCCGCGCGAGGTAGTCCCGCTTGAC
This sequence comes from Marisediminicola sp. UYEF4, assembly GCF_040546025.1. NCBI lineage: Bacteria > Bacillati > Actinomycetota > Actinomycetes > Micrococcales > Microbacteriaceae > Marisediminicola > Marisediminicola sp. UYEF4. Next base: position 47,328 of record NZ_JBEPNA010000003.1, read on the forward strand.
CGGGCCGTCCTGCAGCTCGACGTGAGGGTGGGCGACGATATTGAAGTACCAGACCGGATGCTTCGGAGCCCCGCCGAGAGAGGCGACGACCGCGTACTCGCCCTTGTGCTCAACCTGCATCAGCGCGGTCTTGCGCAGCTTGCCCGACTTCGCGCCGACCGTGGTGAGGATGATGACGGGCATGCCACGCATTGTCGTGCCCTCGGTGCCGCCCGAGCGCTCGTACAGCTCGGCCTGGTTGCGGGCCCAATCGGACGTGCTCGGTTCGTAGACTCCGGAAAGTGGCATGTCAGATGGAACACGGCAGGGGCCGCGGATTATTTCCTCGGTGCCGGTGGGCACGAGAAAGGGGCCGGGCACATGTGCCCGGCCCCTCCTGTACGACTAAGACCGATTAAGCCGCGTTGCTCTTGGAGTTGGACTTCGACTTCTTGTCGGCGCGCTTCTCCTTGAGGGATTTCGCAGCAACGGTCTTGCCGCTGCTCTTCTTCGGTGATTTGTCTGCCATAGGGCATCCCTCCCTCGGAAGCACGGACGGCTTCGGTACCGAAACCTTACGCCCTGTTGGCCGTGAGTGTGTGCTGGATTCGCCTGCGCAAGCCGTTGACCGCCCCGCAGCGGGGAGAGGTAGGGTCGGCGGCATGGCGAATCTAGTGGAAAATCTGGCCGAGAAGATGAGCTCGCTCGGTGTTAAGGCGAGCTACGGCGATCCGGTGATGATGGGCGGTGTCGAAGTCGTTCCGGTGGCCTGGGTGCAGTTCGGCTTCGGCGGCGGCAGCGACGACAAGGACAACGCGGGCGGCGGCGGAGGCGGCATGAGCATCCCGCTCGGCGTCTACGTGACGGGGGAGAACGGCCCGACCTTCCGACCGAACATCATCAGCCTGCTGGCCGTGCTGATCCCGGTGCTCTGGGTCGGCAGTCACGCCTTCGCGCGCATCCTCAAGGTCATCAAGAAGTAGCCTCATCGCTACGCTGGGGCCATGACACTGCCGGCAGCCTGGAACCTCGCGGGACGAACCGCGCTCGTGAGCGGAGCGGGCAGCCCCAGCGGTATCGGGTTCGCCTCCGCCCGCGCGATCGGCTCGCTCGGCGCCCGTGTCGTGATCACCGCGACGACGGGTCGCGTGCACGACCGGGTCGAGGAGCTTCGGAGCCTCGGGATCGATGCGACCGGGTTCGTCGTGCAGCTCGACTCGGACACCCACACCGCCGCGCTCGCCGAGCGGCTCGCCGCGGCATCCATCGCCCCGGAGATCCTGGTGAACAATGCCGGCATGGTGAGTGTCGGCGATGCGGGGATGCCGTCGGGGGACGCCACGATGCCCGTCGCCGGCTGGGACCGTGGCATCGCCGTCAACCTCACGAGCGCGTTCCTCCTGACCCGCGAGCTCATCGTGGGGATGCGTTTGGCGGGCTGGGGGCGCGTCGTCAACGTCTCGAGCGTCACCGGCGCCGTCATGGCCGCCCGGGCGGACGTCGCCTATGCGGCTGCGAAGGCCGGCATGATCGGCCTCACCCGCGCGCTCGCGGTCGACGAGGCGGCGGCGGGGATCACCTCGAACGCGGTCGCGCCGGGCTGGATCGCCACGGGCTCGCAGCTGGCGAGCGAGGCGGCGGAGGGACTGCGCGTGCCGATCGGGCGCAGTGGCACCGCCGAGGAGGTGGCGTCGACGATCGCGTGGCTCGTGACTCCGGGCGCCTCGTACGTGACCGGGCAGGTCATCGTCGTCGACGGCGGCAACAGCGTCGCCGAGGAGCGCACCTAGCCGGCGCTACGGCTTCTCGAGCAGCTCGGTCAGCCCGTCGAAGAGTTGTCGCGCCGATCGCGTCCAGTTCCAGCGTGCCGCCTGGTCGACGCTCTCGGCCGAGAGTTCGGACCACCGCTTCTCGCTTTCAAGGGTGCGAACGGCCGTCACAAAGGCGTCCAGGTCGTGCGGGTCGAAATAGGTCCCGGCCTTTCCTGCCACCTCGCGGAAGATGTCGATGTCGCTCGCGATGACCGGGGTTCCGAGCGCCATCGCCTCGACGAGCGGAATTCCGAACCCCTCGTCGAAGGATGCCGTGACGAGCGCGGTCGCGTTGGTGAGCAGGGAGACGTACTCGTCGTCAGACACTCCCTGGTGGAAGATCAGGGCGGTGCGGCTGACGCCGAGGTCCTCGAGCCGGTCGCGCACGTCCGGGGCGATCGGGCTCAGCAGGTGCAGCCGGTAGCCGGGCAGCTCGTCCATCGCCCGCACGAGCAGCTCGACATTCTTGTACGGCATGAACGAGCCCATGTAGACGAGGTCGGGGGTGCGCTCGGCGTGCGGGATCGGGTCGAAGCCGGGTTCGGGAACCAGCGAGCTGGCGTTGGGGGCCAGGATGAGGGGTCGGCGGGTCAGGGCGTGCGTCAGCACGAGGTCGCGGGTCGTCTCGGAGACGACGGCGACGGCATCCGCGCGGTTGAGGAGCACCTTCTGCGGCCACCACATCAGGTGGTAGGCGCGCCAGACGAGCCGAAGCCAGAGCGGCAGCTCGGGCGGGGGAGTGCGGTGGCGGTAGTAGATGAGGTCGTGCACGGTCAGCACCAGCGGGAAGTTGCGCCCGATCGAGCTCATGGTCTGCATCGGCGAGACGACGACGTCGGGATGCAGACGATTGAGGTACCTAGCCATCGCGATTTCGCGCACGTCGGCCGCCGCCGGAACCTTCACCCACGGCACATCCGGCAGCTGGGCGAGCTGCCTCTCGTCGTTGATCAGCATCGTCACGGCGGTCAGCTTTGCGAGCGCACTGACGACCCCCACCGAGTAGCGGCTCACGCCATCGTGGGTCGTCCAGCGTACGTATCTGCAATCGAAAAAGACGTTCATCCGAAATGAAGCGTATCTGGCGTTCGCGAGAAATCCCTCAGCGGGGCGCGGTCCGCTCATCGCTGTGGCTCGCTTCGCGGGGCTAGCGTGGAGCCATGCCCATCACTTCTCGCGACCGCGTCGTTCCGTCGACGATTTCTCATTCGAGGCGGGTTGCTCTGGCGGCCGCGATCGATGTCGTTGCGGTGCTCGTCTTCGTGCTGGTCGGGCGGAGTAGCCACGCTGAAGGCATCACGGTGGCCGGCGTGCTCGGCACCGCCTGGCCCTTCCTCGCCGGCCTCGCCGCCGGGTGGGCGCTCGCCCGCGCGTGGCGCCGACCCTTCGCGCTCGTGCCCGGCCTGACCGTGTGGGCCTCGACGGTCGTCGTCGGCCTGCTGCTGCGAGCGATGGCGGGCGACGGGATTCAGCCGGGCTTCGTCGCCGTCACGACCGTGGTTCTCGCGGCATTCCTGCTCGGCTGGCGCGGAGCCGTCAGCCTGCGGTCTTCGCGACGTCGGCCGTGAACGAGCGCACCCGCTCAAGCAACCCCTCGGCCCGCGCGGTGACCACGGCCGCGGGGTCGGGCTGCACCGCCGATGGCGGCGGCATGATCCGGATCATGAGCGAGCAGGCGAGGTCGGCACAGATGTAGGCGCCGATCGTGCTGCCGTCCCGGCCAGCCTGGCCGGCGAGAGGTGCCGTGTACAGCCGAACCTGGTCGGACGGCTGCGTGGTGCGGCACAGCGAGCACATTGCTGCGATGCCCGGCGACATCCGCCCGCTCGACGCGCGCAGCACGATCCCGACCGGCCGGTCTCCGACCCAGTGCACGAGATAGCCGCGGAGCGGGGCCCGCGGGTCGCGCCAGCCGAGATACTCCCGCTGCTCCCAGATCACCTCGTGCAGGCCCGGAAGCGGCATCCGCAGGGCTTCGCCGCGGGATGCATTCACGATGCACTGGCGGATATCATCCGCGCTGAGCGGCTTCACTGCACTCCCCTCGACGGACTGACCGGTTAAAGCCTAACCGCCGCGGCATGAGATTCTGGAGTCTCGGCAACGAATCGGGAGCACACCATGTTCGACACCACCACCGCCTACAGCTCGTTCTCCGTCGACGACCTCGCGACGGCGCGGCGCTTCTACGGCGAGACGCTCGGGCTCGACGTGTCCGACGGCTCGACCGGGTTCCTCGAGATCCGCCTGCCCGGCGGTGCGGCAGTCTTCGCCTACGCGAAGGCGAGCCACATCCCCGCATCGTTCACGATTCTGAACTTCCCGGTCGCCGACGTCGACGCAGCGGTCGACGAGCTCGCCGCGCTCGGCGTCGCGACCAAGATCTACCCCGACGAGGAGATCCGCACCGACGCCAGAGGCATCATGCGCGGCCACGGTCCCGACATCGCGTGGTTCACCGACCCGGCAGGCAACGTCATCGCCGTGCACAGCGTGTGACCGGGGCAGCGATCGACGCCGCGCTCATCGACCGGCTGCGTGCCGACCTCACGGCCGCCCGGTTCGGCGACGAGGCCCTCGCGGACCTGTGGGGAACGGATGCCGCCGCGGCGCTCCGCCGCGGGCAGCGCGTTCCAGCACTTCGCGCCCTCCGCACCGCCGACCCGCTGAGCGTCCTCGCCCGATTCCTCGTGCTCGGCTATGCGGTGCCGCGGCAGGATCTCGCCGCCGCGCTCCCGTCACTCGGCGCCGAAGGGGCGATCGCGCTCGGACTGGCGGCGGCGGGGGCGCACCTGGTCGCACCCCTGCTCGAGCTGCGCCAGCACAGCTTCGTCGACAGCCACGGCGTCGGCGCCTGGTGGATCCTCTCCGACCTCGGCGAGACCGCGACCGGCGGTCCGCTGCGCGAGGATCACGTGCTCGGGGTGGGCGGCGCTTCCTCGACGCTCAGCGCCCTGATGATCCAGCTCCCGGTCGACACCGCGCTTGACCTCGGCACGGGCTGTGGCATCCAGGCCCTGCACGCATCCAGGCATGCCCGCCGGGTTGTCGCGACCGACATCTCCGAGCGCGCACTCGACCTCGCGCGCCTCAACGCCGCGCTCAACGGCGTTACCAACATCGAGTTCCGGCTCGGCAGCCTCTTCGAGCCTGTCGCGGGCGAGCGGTTTGACCACATCGTGTCAAACCCTCCGTTCGTGATCACCCCCCGCTCGGGCGACGTGCCCGCCTACGACTATCGCGACGGCGGAATGGTCGGCGACGAGCTCGTCGAGGCGGTCATCCGCGGTGCGGCAGGGCACCTCACGGTCGGCGGAGTCGCCCAGTTCCTCGGCAACTGGGAATATCGGGGCGACGCTGACGCGTTCGAGCGCATTGCGGGGTGGCTCGAGGCGCCGCGTGGCGCCGAACCGCTCGACGCCTGGATCGTCGAGCGGGAGGTGCAGGATGCTGCGCTGTACGCGGAAACGTGGATCCGCGACGGGGGAACGACGCCCGGCCACCAGTTCGACGATCTCCTGGGCGCCTGGCTCGACGACTTCGCCACCCGCGATGTGCGCTCGGTGGGCTTCGGCTACGTGACGCTGCGCCGCCCGGCATCGGCTCCAACCCTCCGCCGGCTCGAACGGCTCTCCGGCCCGCTCGGGCACAACCCGACGGGTATCGGCGCGCACCTCGCCGACAGCCTCGCGGCGCACGACTGGCAGTCGGCCCGCACTGTCGACGACCTCGGCCGCGCCCGGCTCATCGTCGCCGGCGACGTCACCGAGGAGAGGCACTACTGGCCGGGAGCGGAGGACCCCACGGTGATGACCCTGCGCCAGGGCGGCGGGTTCGGTCGCTCGGCGCCGCTCGGCACGGCTCTCGCCGCGTTCGTCGGCGCATGCGACGGAGACCTCAGCGTCGCCGCGATCGTCGCGGCGCTCGCCGACCTGCTCCACACCGACGAGAGCGCGCTGCGCGCCGAACTCGACCCGCGCATCCGGGAGCTCGTCGCGACAGGGGTCCTCGCACCCTAGCCGCGTCAGCGCCGCGCGGTGAACGGCGCGGCAGAGGCGTCGGCGTCAGTCCTCGCCAGCCTGCTCGGCGCGCTTCCGCTCGGCCGCCCCCGTCGGATCCTCATGCCCGGAGGCGCCCTCGCCGATCGCGTCGATGGACCGAATCACGTCGCGCAGCTCGGCATCCGCGTCGCTCGTGCCGTCAGTTCTTGTCATGTATCCACCGTACGCGCCACCGATTGCGTTGCCCAGTGACGGGGCGACCGCAACGCGACACGGCACCGCGGTCCAGCGGCTAAACTGGCCATCGGCACCGACCGCCAGTCGAACAACAGAGGACTCCAATGAACATCGTCGCCTTCGTGATCGGATTCACCCTTTTCGTCGGCGGCATCGTGCTGATGGGCTACGCCTGGGACGGCACGACCTTCAACTGGATCATGTTCTCCGGTGGTCTGGGGGCCATCTCGCTCGGCGTTGCCGTTCCCTACCACCTGCTCAAGCGCGTCGACGGCTGATCCGTGGCGTCGCTTCTAGCGGCGTGTGTCGTGCACGCGTTGCGCGACGACGACGGGTCAGTGGGGATCACGGCGATCGACAAGCGAGCGGCCACGGGCGCTGTCGGGGTGCGAAAGCTCGGTCTTTTCGCCGATGTGCAGGCGAACCGCGCACACCACGGTGGCCTAGACAAGGCCGTCTATGCCTACGCCCGGGAGGATGCGGACTACTGGGAGGGCGAGCTGGGTCGCTCACTGCCGCCCGGCTGGTTCGGCGAGAATTTCCGCACCGAGGGCATCGACGTCTCGGGCGCCCGTGTCGGCGATCGTTGGACGATCGGTGAGCGCGCGAATCCGGTCGTTGTCGAGGTGACGATGCCCCGGCAGCCGTGCCAGACGTTCGCCCGCTGGGTCGGCGGCCGGGATGCCCGAGGCTGGGTCAAGCGATTCACCGTCGCAGGCCGTCCGGGGGCCTACCTCCGCGTCATTTCCACCGGAACAGTCTGCGCCGGTGATTCGATCACGACCGACCTCCGTGCCGGCTCCCCGACCATCGCCGACATCCTCGCCGGCAACCGCGCCTGAACGGCGGGGCGACGACAGCCGCTCGTTAACGGCAAAAGACCCGCTCAACGAGGGAGCGGGTCTTTCGCGTTACATCGCAGCCGGGCTGCGAGTGTGAGATTTAGAGAGCGCGGATGTTCTCAGCCTGAAGACCCTTGGGGCCCTGGGCGACATCGAACTCGACCTTCTGGTTCTCGTCGAGCGACTTGTAGCCGTTGCCCGCGATGGCGGAGAAGTGCGCGAACACGTCGGCGCTTCCGTCGTCGGGGGAGATGAAGCCGAAGCCTTTTTCAGCGTTGAACCATTTCACAGTACCTGTAGTCATTGCAAGCTCCTCCTGGAGTGCTATGCGGGACCCGAACGTCGGGGCCACGCGCCGAGGAGCCCGCATTCGCTCTCCCTGTGAGACGCTCCGAAAAGCGTTGCGACGTGCGATGCACTTCAACTTCAGATACAACACTAGCCGCTGAGTCGCGAATCTCTTGCATCGGCCGGAAGGATTGACAGACGGGGTGTCTGCTGGCTATGAGTCAAAGTCGCTATTAGCCTCACTGAATGAGCGACGACAGGTATAGCAGCGACGTGCTGGCGGGCTACTCGAAGCGCACGCCCCGACAGGCCGCCCGCGCGGTCGAGGCCGTGCGTGACCTCGTCATCGAGGAGACCGCCACGGGCTTCTGCGGCGCCGTCCTCCGGGTCGAGGGGCGCCTCGTGCACCTCGAGGACTACCGTGGCGCCGTCCGGGTGTTCCCGCTCGGCCCCGGATTCCTCCTCGAGGGCGAACCGGTGCAGCTCACCCTGCCGAGCCGTGCACCGGCCGGAACCGCGAGATCGGCATCCGGCTCATTCGCGGTCGCCGACGTCAAAGCCCGGGTGGCCCGCGCGAGCCGCATCTTCGTCGAGGGCCGGCACGATGCCGAACTCGTCGAGAAGGTGTGGGGGCACGACCTCCGTGTCGAGGGTGTCGTCGTCGAGTACCTCGAGGGCGTCGACGACCTCGAGTCCATCGTCGCAAGCTTCTCCCCGCGTGCCGACCGCCGCATCGGTGTCCTCGTCGACCACCTCGTTCCCGGCTCGAAGGAGAGCAGAATCGCGGATGCCGTCGCGCGCGGCCGGCACGGATCCCACGTGCTCGTCGTCGGCCATCCGTTCGTCGACATCTGGCAGGCGGTGAAGCCGGCCAGGGTCGGCCTGACCGCGTGGCCCGAAATCCCCCGATCGGTCGAGTGGAAGCATGGAATCTGCGAGGCGCTCGGGTGGCCGCACGAGGAGCAGGCGGACGTCGCCCGTGCCTGGCAGCGGATCCTCGGGAGAGTCTCGACCTTCGCCGACCTTGAACCGGTTCTGCTCGGGCGGGTCGAGCAACTCATCGACTTCGTCACGGACGACGCGACCCGCGGCTGAGGCCGCCGCAGGTCAGGTGCGCTCGTGCTCGTCGCGCACCTTGCGGTTGCCGAGGCCATGGAACGAATTGTCTACGGGGCGCATGCCGAGCACGATCTTGCCTCTCGCGTGACGCTGCTCGAGATCCTCGAAGGCGTCGTGCACCCGCTCGAACGGATAGAACCCGGAGATCAGCACGTTCAGGGTGCGATCGGCAGCGAGTCCGGCGAGCTTCGAGAGCACCCGTGTGTGGGCCTCCGACTGCTCGGCGGTGGGCTTCAGCGCCTGCACCTCGATGTCGCGGCGATTCTCGCTCGAACGAAATCTCGTGGGGGCCACCTCAAGTTCCTCGGCGACCGCCGGATTATCCCTGCCGAAGTTGTCGATGTAGGCGCTGACATTCCCGCGGGCGATCTCGCGGATCCGGCCGGCGAGCCCGTCGCCGTAGACAACCGGCTTGACGCCGATCTGGCGAAGGTAGTCGAAGTTACGCTCGCCGCAGGTGCCGATTACCGTCGCGCCTTTCGCCATGGCGAGGTGCGCCTCCATGCTTCCGACGCCGCCCGCGGCGGCGGAGATGACGACGACGTCGCCGGGAGCGACCCGCACCGCTTCGACGGCGTCGTTCGCGGCGAGCCCCGCCAGGAACAGGCTGCCTGCGACCTCCCAGGAGAGGCTTGCGGGCTTAGCGACCAGGCTCGACTGCGGTACGACAATGTAGTTCGCGTGGGATGCCATCACGGCATGACCGAGCACCTCAGACCCCTTCGCAAACGACGCGACCCCCTCGCCGATCGCCGTGACAAGGCCGGAGAAGTCGGTTCCCTGGCCCTGGGGGAAGACGACGGGGACGTCGTCGGCGAACAGCCCCTGCCGCACGTACGCCTCGATGTGGTTGATCCCGGCGGCGAGGACCTCGACGACGACCTCGCCACGACCCGGCACGGGCGGCGGCGACTCGACGAGTTCCAACGCGTCGACTCCTCCGTATCTACTGAACGTGACTGCTCTGGACGCGCGCTTAGTCGGACTCATGGTTCATCTTGTCGCGAGGCGGAGCGGCGGAGCGGCAACCACGGCAAACGCCCAGCGGACTCCCGGCGTGCTTGACTTGCGGTATGTCCTCACACGCGAGCGCCATCGGAATCGGCGCACAGGTCTTCGTCCGCGACGCATCCGAGACGGAGCGGTCGCCGTGGCCGTCCGAGCCCAGCGGAATCGTCTTTCGATCGGGCGGTTCCGCGCTCGCGGGCGTCTGGGGTGCCGCCGGTGGTGGACAGTGGTGGTGGATCGAGTTCGACGAGCCGCAACTCCGCGCCGACGGTGAGGGGCCGTTCGTAACCGCGCAGGTGCTCGACAAATTTCTCGAGTTGGCCCCGCCCGTCTGGGACGCCGACAGCGACGACTCCTGACCCCCAGCGCACCCCCAGCCGGCGCTGCGATCGTTGGTCATCAAATTTGTGAAAGGGAGCATGACATGGGATTCCTCGACCGCATCCTCGGCCGCGAACTGCCGGAACCGGAGCGCCGCACGGCCCAGCAGGGCTCCGGGCAGCGCACCGACGACGAGATCGCCGTCGAGCGCTACGAGTACCTGCTTCGTACCGCCCCGCCCGAGACGATCGAGCAGGTGCACACCGAAGCCTTCGGCAAGCTGACCGTCGAGCAGCGCGATCTCCTCTTCGCCCGGCTGAGCGAGAACCCCAACCCGAGCGAGCGCCCCGCGGATGCGGCACCGGCCACGCTCGCGAAGGCGGCGACTCGCACGGAGCTGCAGCAGCCGGGCACCCTGACCCGCACCTTCGGCGGAGCGGGGCAGGGCGGCATGAGCTTCGGCGGCATGGTCGGCAGCTCCCTGCTCGGCACCGTGGCGGGATACGTCATCGGCTCGGCGCTCGTGAGTGCGTTTCTGCCGATGGATGCCGGCGGCGAGGCCAGCGCCGCGGAGTCCGGCGACGGCGGTGGCGACGCTGGCGGAGGGGATGCCGGTGGCGACTTCGGCGGAGGCGGGTTCGGTGACTTCGGCGGCGACTTCGGATTCTAGTATCACCGGTCATTCGGCGGGTTAACCCACTACACCTCGGGCGCCGAGTGAGGCAGGGTGGGGGTATGGCTACTACTCTTCAACGCCCCAAGTCCGGCCGGGTCCTCGCCGGCGTCTGCGCAGCACTCGCGAATGGCCTCGGGTGGAACGTGACCACCGTGCGCGTCCTCTGGATCGTGCTGAGCCTGTTCCCCGGCCCAATGTGGGTGGTCTACGCACTGCTCTGGGTCATCCTTCCCGCCGAGGGAAGCCCGCGCCGCTAGGGTCGATATGTGCCCCTAGCCATTCGCGACCTGCTCGCCGACAACCTCGCCCGGGTGGCGGAACTCAACAATGCGGCGGTCCCGGCCGTGCCGTTCACGACGGCGGACGAGCTCGCGGTGCTCATCGCCCTGAGCGACCACTCGTTCGGCGTCGTCGACGATGAGACCCAGCAGCTGTACGGGTTCCTGATCGGATTCGATCCCGGCAGCGACTACGCGAGCGAGAACTACCGCTTCTTCGAGCAGCGCGGCGCCGACTCGCTCTACGTCGATCGCATCGTGGTCGACGAGGCGCGCCGTGGCCAGCGAATCGGTCGGCTGCTCTATGACCATGCGTTCCGGCTGGCCCGCACAGCGGGCCGCTCCGAGGTCACCTGCGAGGTCAATGTCGAACCGCCCAATCCCCGGTCCCTCGCGTTCCACACGAGGATCGGCTTCGTCGAGATCGGACGACAGGGCACCAAGGGCGGCAGCGTCCAGGTGGCCCTCCTCGCCGCAGCGGTGCGCTCGCGGGTAGTGGAGTGAGCCGGCCCGCCGATGGCCGCGCTTGTGCTCGATCGCCTGACCTGCGGCATCTCGTGACAGGATTTTCCGGCGCGCCAGCTTAGATTTGGTGCATGGTCCACTCCCGCCGTGCCGCCGTGCCGCTTGACCCCGGGCAGGGCGCCCTCGAGAACACGCTCGACGCCCTGTACGCCCGGGTGCTGGCGACTGATGGCAGCATCGCTGCTGCGATCGAGCTCGCCGTCGAACTCGGGCCGGCTGTGCCGCTGCCCGGGGTCGGACAGACGCCGGCGTTGTGGTCGACCCTCGCGACAATTGCCGCCGCCGACGTGTCGGTCGCGCGCGTCGTCGAGCCGCACCTCGACGCCCTCGCCATCCTCGGGCAGCTGCCCCACGCTGCCGACGTCGGTGTCGTCGGAGCGGATGAGCGCAGCGCCTGGGGAGTGTTCGCCGCCGAGGGCGCCAGCCTGCGGGTCACCGCGACACGTCGTCACGGATCGTGGGTGCTTGAGGGGGTCAAGCCGTGGTGCTCGCTCGCGGGGCGACTGTCCCACGCCCTCGTCACCGCCCACACCGAGGGCGGTCGGCGGCTGTTCGCGATCGACCTCGCCCACGACGGGGTGCGGCTGGGGGAGGGTGAGTGGTTCGCCAGGGGCCTGCCGGGAGTCGAGAGTGGACCGATCGAATTGGGCGCCGTTCCCGCCGTGGCGATCGGTGACGACGGGTGGTACCTCTCCCGGCCCGGCTTCGCGTGGGGCGGGATCGGCGTTGCCGCGGTCTGGTGGGGTGCGGCGACCGGAATTGCGCGCACGATTGACGAGAGTGCGCGTACCAGGGACCCCGACCAGATTGCGCTGATGCACCTTGGAGCGACAGACGTGCAGGTCGAGATCGGGCGCCTCGCGCTGTCTGCGGCGGCCGCGAGCATCGACCGGGGCGAACCGGACCGCGGCGAGACACGGATTCTCGCCGGGCGCACACGCTCGATCGTCGCCCGTTCGGCGGAGGAGATCATTCGCCGGAGCGCGCACGCGATGGGGCCAGCCCCGCTCGCCCTCGACGCCCGCCACGCCGGCCGCGTCGCCGACCTCGAGCTGTACCTTCGTCAGGACCACGCCGAGCGGGACGAGGCAGAAATCGGCCGCGCCCTGATCACGAGAGAGGCACGACCATGGTGAAATTCGATCATCGTCAGAAGGGCACGCCGGAGGACGAGTGGCTGACGGCGCCCAGATGGCAGGAGGTCCCGGCGCTCACCCTGTCGGACTTCCGGAGACTCGTCGTGGTGTCGGCGCACCCCGATGACGAGTCACTCGGCGCGGGCGGGCTGATGGCGCACGCGACACATCTCGGCGTGCCGGTGCACCTCGTCGTCGCGACCAACGGTGAGGCGTCACACCCCGGGTCGCCGACAACCTCGCCGGAGGAGATCGCCCTCCTGCGGCGCAGCGAGGTGCTCAAGGCGGTTCAGATGGTCGCGCCGTTCGCCACGGTCGACTTTCTCGACCTCCCCGACGGTGCGCTGGGCCAGCATGCGAGCGAGCTGGCCGCCCACCTCGAGTCCCTCGAGCTCGCGGAGGGGACTCTCATCGTCGCGCCGTGGCGTCATGATCGGCATGGCGACCACGAGGTCGCCGGGGCCGTGGCAGCGCGGGTCGCGCGCGCTCGTGGTGCCCAACTTCTCGAATACCCAGTGTGGATGTGGCACTGGGCGCAGCCGAGCGACGAGGACGTGCCCTGGAGCCGATTCGTGACTCTCGCGCTCGAGCGTGACGAGCGCAGCGCCAAGGACATGGCGATTTCCGCACACGAGAGCCAGAATGCTCCGCTCTCTGACGCAGCGGGAGACGAGCGGCTGCTCAGCGAGGAATTCCACGAGTACTTCAGCCGACCGTTCGAGGTCTTCATCACACCCGTCGGGAGCCGCACGCTCACGCGGGAGTTCTTCGATGACTTCTACTCCGGCAGCGAGGATCCCTGGGGCTTCGAGACGCGCTGGTATGAGATCCGCAAGCGCGCGCTCACCGTCGCCTCCCTCCCGCGGCCGTTGTTCGCCTCGGCGCTCGAGGTCGGATGCTCGATTGGCGTGCTCACCGCCGAACTCGCCGGACGCTGCGCCGAGATCATCGCGACCGACATCGCCGAGCAGCCCCTCAGCCGCGCTCGCACGCGCCTCATCGAGCAGGCGCACGTCACGGTCGTGCGCGCCGACACCCCGATCGAATGGCCGGCGGGCACCTTCGACCTCGTCGTGATCTCGGAGGTCGCCTACTACTGGAGCCCCGAGGACCTGCAAGTCGCGCTCGAGCACATCGAGGCGTCGCTCACGGACGACGGTGTGATTGTGGCCTGCCACTGGCGGCATCCGGTTGAGGGTTATCCCGAGACGGGCGATGACGTCCATGCGGCCCTCCGGGCGCATCCGGCCTTCGAGGTGCTCTCCGAACACCGCGAGGAGGACTTCCTGCTGGATGTGCTCGTCCGCCCTCCCGCGCGCTCGGTGGCCCGCGAGACCGGATTGCTTGGCCACGACGCGTGAGCCCGGGCGATCCCCTCGACGAGGTCGCGGTCGTGGTCCCGGTGAACAACGAGGTCCAGCATCTCCCAGCCTGCCTCGCCGCGATTGACACCGCGGTGCGGCGGGTGACGCACCCGCTGCGGAGGCTGCGGGTCGTCGTGGTGCTCGACGCCTGTACGGACGGGTCAGCGGCAATAGCTACCAGCTGGCCGGGGGTCGAGGCGCTCGAGGTCGAGTTCCGCAACGTCGGCGCCGCGCGCGAACACGGAGTCAGGCACGTGATCGACGGATCGCTGGCGCCTGCCGCCCGGCTCTGGCTTGCGAATACCGACGCGGACTCGACGGTGCCGGGGGAGTGGATCTCACACCACGTCGAGGCCGCCAGGGCGGGTGCGGTCGTCATGCTCGGCGCGATCCGCCCCGACCCGCGCGACCTCTCGCCGTCGAAGTACCGCGACTGGCAGCGCCGCCACGCTGCGGCGCCGGCGATCGCGCGGGTGCACGGCGCCAACCTCGGGGTGCGGGCGGATGCCTACCTCGAGGCAGGTGGATTCCCGGCCTACCCGGAGCACGAGGACGTGGCGCTCGTGGAGAACCTCCGCCGGCTGGGGGCTGTCATCCAATCGAACGCGCAGTGCTGGGTGCAGACGTCGGCGCGCACCACGGGCCGCACGCCCGGCGGGTATGCGGCCCACGTGCGCGCCTTTTACTGACGGGCGCGCTCAGGAGCGGATGGCGAGCACGATCGCGCCGTTCGGACGCCACGTGATCTCGCGGACCACCGGATTTCGATCGTCGAAGCCGACCAGCTCGGTGGAGGTGACGGTGAGCCCGTTCGTTGCGAAGTCGCTCACCGCGGAGCAGGTGCTCGAGCTCGACAGGTCGGGGAGCACCGCGACAAGGCAGACGTCACCGGGATGGGCGAGCACCGTGTAAAGCTCGAATGCGCCGGTTCGCACCGAAGGTGTGAGCCTGCGTACATCACGGAGGTCGTACGCGATCGGCAGCTGAACCGGGTAGACATCGTTGATCGTCTGGGCGCGGGTAAAGACCTGCAGGGCGGATGCCGAGCTGGCGTCCACCTCGTCCCAGCGCGCGCGGGGGTCAGCGATGGCCTGCCGGGCGATCGTATCGAGTCGTCGTGACACCTGTTCCAGCCGGATCGCGAGGAACACGTTCACACCCAGTAGCGCCGCCAGCCCGACGGCAAGGGCGGCGATGAGCCGACGGCGCCATCTGGTCGGCGCGGGCGGCGTCGCGGTCGCGGGCACTGTCGACGGCGGCGACGTGGCATCGGACCCCCTGTCGGCACTCGAAACCATCGCCGGGACGCCCGCCGCCTCGCCCGCCGGGAAGTCCGCGCCGAACCTCGCGACGGCCGCGTCCAGGGCGCGCGCATCCTCGGAGAGGTGGGCGTCGAGCTCGCGCAGGCGGTGCTCGTCCGCCGTCAAGCGGATCGCGGCACCGGTGATCAGGTCACGCTGCTCGAGCGTCGGCGCCGTCTCCCCCTCGCGCGAGAACGCCTGCCGTTGAAGGCCGTCACGCTCGATCACGGGATCGGCAACGCCGCGCGGCGACGTCTCGCGCGGGTGAAGCCGCCACCAGAGCGCGTCGAGCACGTCGTGGCGGCCGGTGTACAGCTCCCGCAACCGGGCGAGGCGCGCCGGACCCTGCTCCACGAGAAACAGCACGCGCAGGGCCTCGTCGCGGGGGGTGCGGTAGTAGACCGAGAACATCATCGCTCCACGGGCCGGTCGAGCCAGAACGGGAGATCGTTCATGGCCCCATGCTAGGCATCCGGGCCCATTCGGGCCACGGACGACGTGCGGGATTGACAGGGCGGTGTCAGGCGGGGGACGGCGTCGCTGCGGCGGCCCGCGCGCGGGCGAATCGCCTCCGGTCTCGGACGCCCTTCACGAGCAGCCCGACGCCGGTACCGATCGTCCACGCGTTCAGCGGATAGACGGCGATCCGTTCGACCACGCCGATGCCGAGCCCGAGGTCATTGCGGGCCAACAGCAGCAGGCCGGCGGCGATCCCGATCACGCCGATCGCGAGCACGGCTATGCCGTACCCTCGCCACTCCCGCTGGCCGAGCACGAGAAGGCCGAGCAGCACGATGCCGATGTTTCCCGCCCCGATGGCCAGGAAGGCCGCGAACACATGGAAAGAGTTCAGCCCGGCCTCGTAGAGCCCGAGGCTCTGATGGAAGATGCCGACCAGGAATGTGCCCGCCCCCGAGATCACGAGCAGAATACCGACGAGCACACGCGTCCAGCGTTCCGGGAGCATGAGGCGCACCACGAGAATGCTGCCGATGGTGAAGACCGTGCCCTGCACCAGGAAGCCGGCGTTCATGAGCGGATGCAGCGGCGAGCACAGTCGCATCCCCTCGACGACAGCGCAGTCGGCGAAGCCGAGGTCCGAGATGTAGTTCGCTGCCCAGTCGTACGGTGGATCGACCCAAGCCATCGCCGCGATGAACTCGAACGCGAGATAGACGAATCCGAACAAGAGCACGATGCCCGCGATGCGTTGACTGCGGGCGGGGCTCATGATCTCAGGGTAGGCGACTCCTGCGATGTGCGCCGGCTCGTCGATCGGGAGCACGAATCCGTTCACGAGGTGCAGCACGGGCTCCGGAAAGGTCGACACCGGCTCGTTCGGCTGCGGGGGAGCCCGAGGGTGCCGGGAACACGCGGCCCGCGGTACCGTCGTGACTGCGGCACCCGACATGTTCGTTCGGGTGCCGCAGCGTCGGACTGGCTGGCTTACGCCTGGAGCGCGACCTGCGCGTCGATGGAGATCGACACGGTGTCGCCGAGCGTGAGGCCGCCGGCCTCGACGGCCGCGTTCCAGCTCACGCCGAAGTCGTGGCGGTTGATCTTGGTCGAGAACGACGCGCCGGCGACGGTCTGTCCGTAGCCGTTGACGATGATTCCGCCGAACTCGCCGGAGAACGTGACGGGCTTGGTGACGCCGCGCATGGTCAGGTCGCCGTCGATGTGCAGCACGTCGCCGTCCTGGCGCACCGCGCTCGAGGCGAACTCGATCGTGGGGTGCGCGTCGATTGCGAAGAAGTCTCCCGTGCGGAGGTGGTTGTCGCGGTCCTTCTGGCGGGTGTTGACCGATGCGACGTCAATCGAGGCGGTCAGTTTCGTGTCGAGCGGGTTCTCGCCGGTCTCGACGGTGACGTCGAACGTCTCGAACGATCCCTTCACCTTGGAGATCGCGAGGTGGCGAACCGAGAAGGTGATCTCGGAGTGGGTGGGGTCGAGCTTCCAGGTTCCGGCGACGTATCCGGGAATGGTTTCTGCGCTGAGCG
The DNA here is from genome assembly GCF_040546025.1 of Marisediminicola sp. UYEF4. Taxonomy (NCBI): domain Bacteria; kingdom Bacillati; phylum Actinomycetota; class Actinomycetes; order Micrococcales; family Microbacteriaceae; genus Marisediminicola; species Marisediminicola sp. UYEF4. The sequence continues at coordinate 64,214 of NZ_JBEPNA010000003.1, forward strand.
TGGTCATGATTGACGTCCTTTGATAGAGCTGACAGGGATGAGCCGGGGCTCAGATGTATGCAAGCGCATTGATCGGCAACTTATTCCCGATCGAGCAATTCAGGTTTCGCGGGACTTCGGCGACTGTTCGTGCGTTCGCGCCGGGTCATACTCCGCCAGATTCCCGAGCACGGAATCGATGCGGGCCTGGGTCTCGCCCGAGAGGTTCACCCCTGCCGCCTTCGCATTCGCCGTCACCTGCTCGGGGCGGGAGGCCCCGATGATCGCGGATGCCACGTTCGAGTTGCGCAGCACCCAGGCGATGGCGAGCTGCGCCAGATCCAGGTCGAGCTCCTTCGCGATGGGCTTCAGCTCCTGCACCGATGTGAGCACCTCGTCCGTCATGAACCGCTCGATCATCTTGGCGCCACCCTTCTCGTCGGTGGCCCGGCTGCCCTTCGGCAGTGCCGCTCCCGGCTTGTATTTACCGGTGAGCACCCCTTGGGCAATCGGAGACCAGACGATCTGGCTGATGCCGAGTTCGCGTGAGACCGGCTCGACCTCCGCCTCGATGACCCGCCACAGCATGGAGTATTGCGGCTGGTTCGAGATGAGCTGGATGTTCAGCTCGGTGGCGAGCGCGTGTCCGGCGCGAAGCTGGTCGGCCGTCCACTCGGACACCCCGATGTAGAGTGCCTTCCCCTGGCGTACGACGTCGGCGAACGCCTGCATCGTCTCCTCGAGCGGGGTCTCGACGTCGTAGCGGTGAGCCTGGTAGAGGTCGACATAATCGGTCTTCAGGCGCCGCAGCGAGCCATCGATCGACTCGAGGATGTGCTTGCGGGAGAGACCGGAGTCGTTCGGGCCCTTCGGCCCGGTGGGCCCGAACACCTTCGTGAAGACCTCGAGTGACTCGCGGCGTTCGGCCTTGAGGGCCTTGCCGAGCACCTTCTCCGCGACCGTATTGGCGTAGACGTCCGCGGTGTCGAAGCTGGTGATCCCGGCGTCGAGGGCCGCCCTGACACAGTCGATCGCCGTGTCGTTCTCGACCTGCGAACCGTGGGTGAGCCAGTTGCCGTAGGTGATAGCCGAGACCTTGAGGCCGCTGTTTCCGAGATATCTGAATTCCATGAAACCCACGTTACGCGCCGTTCACCGGGTTGGCTGGTAAGTCCCGCGCGGGTGCGCGGGAATAGGGTGTTCGACTCGGCCCCGGGTGGCTTGTGGATGCACGTGAATGCAACACGTATAACGTCAAACTTTGACTCGGCGCCGTTCGGCCCTTAGCCTGTCAAGGTAACGGCCGCATTACGGGCAACCCGAAAACCTGCTAATGAGCGTGCGAACCCCGCGCGTCACCGCGTGAAATTTGCGCGCCGATCGTCTGGAACCCTAACTTCGTGCCACCCAAACGTATCTCTCGCGCCCTGCAGACCCGCCGCGGCGGACTCGTTGCGGTGCCCGCATCGGCCGCCGCGCCGATCAGGCCGCACCGCTCGGCGATGACCGTCCTTCGGGGCGGCAGTCGGGTTCTGGCGATGATCGCCGTGGTGTTCGCCTTCACGGCATCGGTCGCTGCTGTCGTGCCCAACGCGCAGGCGTACGAGGCGATCGCGATCGGCGGACAGACCCAGCAGGGTGATGTCCAGGCGATGGCCCCGGTCGATGGCGCGGTCCCCGATCCCGCGGTCTCCCGCGATGCCTACACCGTCACGGCCGCGCCCCCGCCCCCGCCGCCGCCCCCGCCCCCGCCGGCCAAGGTCGTCTCGACCTTCGCGTCTCCGATACGGGTGTCGTTGACGCCGTCGTCCTCGTCGGCCTCCCTGCAGTGGCCGGTGCCAGCGGGAACGCCCATGAGCAGCGCCTTCGGCCCGCGAAGCTGCAGCGGATGCTCGAGCTTCCACCAGGGAGTCGACCTCAACGCCAGCGCTGGCACCCCGATCTGGGCCATGGCCGCCGGAGTGGTCCTGCCGCCCCTCGGCTCGGGCTACTCGTCCTATGGCGTGCACGTGCGGATTCAGAGCGTCGTGAATGGCGAAATGGTCGAGACCCTCTACGCCCACATGCAGTCCGGCTCGGTGCAGGTGGTAACGGGTCAGACGGTCGCGCCTGGCCAGGTCATCGGTGCCATGGGCTGCACCGGATCGTGCTCCGGTACCCACGTGCACTTCGAGATCCAGCCGGGAGGCGGCGCCCCCGTCGATCCCGTGGCGTGGATGCGAGCCCGACTCGGGTAGTCGACCCGCCGTGCTCCCAGCACCCTGCCAGCCAACTTGGTGCTGGGTCGTTGTTCGATCCGTCCCTGCTCACCGTCGTGCATCCGCCCGGACTGACCCCGCGAGTCCCACGGCGAGCGCGTGCCGAGAGTCAGAGAACCCCCTTGCCGAAACATCCATTCATCCTGCGCGCCCCCGAGCCCGCCGGGGCGCCGACCGTCGCCAACGTCACGACCCCTCCCGCCGTCGCCCACTTCCACCGTGCAACCCGACCAGGGCTCGGCGCCGTCCGCGCGAGCCGTCGCATCCTGTCCGCTCTCGCCGGTGCGTTCGCGATCGTCACGTCGGTCGCCTTCGTCATCCCGAGCGCTGCCGCGTTCGACGCGAGCGCGGCACCGCAGCAGTCCGGCGCCGCGCAGACCTTCTGCGTCGCCGACGCGGCCTCCGTCTCCACCGCCGCGATGTTCGACGCACCGCGCGACGCCTACGGTGTGACGGCGCCGCCTCCCGTGCAGTGGCCGTTGCCCCCGAGCACGCCCATGAGCAGCGACTTCGGCCCCCGGAGCTGCTCGGGGTGCTCGAGCGACCACCAGGGCATCGACCTCAACGCACCGTCTGGCACCCCCATCGAGGCGATGGCTGCCGGCGTCGTCGTGGACACGAACGCCCCGGGCTACGCGTCCCTCGGCGTGCACGCGCGCATCCAGCACCTCGTCGATGGCCAGATGGTCACGAGCGTCTACGCGCACATGCAGGAGGGGTCGATGAGCCTCCAGGTCGGCGACTTCGTGGCGGCCGGTCAGGTCGTCGGGCTCCTCGGCTGCACGGGCTCCTGCACGGGTGCGCACCTGCGCTTCGAGGTGCACCCGGGCGGCGGCGCTGCCGTCGATCCGGTGGCATTCCTCGCCCCGCGCGTGGCCTGAATCGTCTGGGCGGATGCCCAGCGACCGGCGGCTAGCCTCTCATCATGAGTCGGTTCTCGGACACCTGGCGGTCACGCCTGCTGACGACCCTGTCGGGCAACAATGAGGGTCGTCCGCACTGGGTCGGGAAGATCGAGGAGGGCGACGACGCCGGATTCTTCGGACCGGGCTCGGCGGCGTGGGCCGTCCACGGAGGCATGGCGACGATGGTCGCCGGAATCCGCGCGCTGCTCATGCAGACCCTCCATCCCGGCGCGATGGCAGGGGTGCACGACTGGTCCCGCTACCGCGAGGACCCGCTCGGGCGCCTCTCCGGCACGATCCAGTGGCTCGTGACCGTGACCTTCGCCGACACCACGCTCGCCGAGACCGAGTCGTCCCGGGTCGGCCGGTTCCACGACCGGGTCACGGGAACCTACCTCGACGCGAACGGCGAGGAGCGCCCGTACGCTGCGGGGGACCCCGAACTGCTCTCCTGGGTGCATGTGGTGTTCACCGACGCGTTCCTCAGCTGCCACAAGATCTGGGACGGCGAGATCCCCGGTGGCCCCGACGGCTACGTGCGCGAGTGGGCCAAGGCCGGTGAACTGGTCGGAGTGGCGAACCCGCCCCGGTCCGAGGCGCAGCTCCGCGCGCAGTTCGACGCCTTCCGCGACGCCGGCGTCTACAAGAACGACGAGCGCGTCGCCGAGGCGGTGCGGTTCATCCGCAATCCGCCGCTGCGTCGGTCGATGATGCCGGCGTACCGGATCATGTTCGCCGGCGCCGTCGCGTCGATCCCGCCCGACTACAGGGCGCTGCTCGGCCTCAAGCGGTCGCCGCTGCCGGTCATCTGGGGCACCCGCGTGGTGCTCGGTGGTGTTCGACTGTTGCTCGGCGCGTCGTCGACATCGGAGGATGCCGCGCGCGTCCGCATCGCGCGCCTCGAGGCACAGCATCCGCGCCGCGACCTCGAGGTGGGCGGCTCCGGTTAAGCTCGACACCGGGAGAGTGCGATGAGCAGGCAGGACGGCAGCGACCGACAGGTCAGCGGGGACAGCGTCGACAGCTCGACGGCGACGATCCTGCATGTCGACCTCGACGCCTTCTTCGCCTCGGTCGAACTGCTCGACCGCCCCGACCTCGTCGACAAACCCGTCGTCGTGTCCGGAAACTCGTCGCGGTCGGTGGTGACCGCCGCGAACTACCCGGCACGCAAGTTCGGCGTTCGCTCGGCGATCCCGCTGTCGCAGGCGCTGCGGCTCTGCCCGCACGCGATCGTGCTCGAGCCGCACCGGGAAAAATACACCGCCTACTCCAATCAGGTCATGGCGATCTTCGACGACATGACCCCGATCGTCGAGCGCCTCGGCATCGACGAGGCCTTCCTCGATGTCGCGGGCGCGCGCGGGCTGCTCGGAAGCCCCACCGAGATCGGCCGGCTTATTCGCCGGCGCGTGCAGGCCGAGACACGGCTGACCTGCTCGGTCGGTGCCGCGTCGACCAAGTTCATCGCCAAGCTCGCCTCCGGTCGGGCGAAGCCGGACGGGCTCCTCGTGGTTCCGGCGGAGGAGACACTGCGGTTTCTGCATCCGCTGCCCGTCGGAGCCCTCTGGGGCGTGGGCCAGACCACCGAAGAGGCGCTGATCAAGCGGGGCCTGCGCACGATCGGCGACATCGCCGCCACCCCGCTCGCCAACCTGCAGCGGGCGGTCGGCGACGCCGCCGGCCACAAGCTGCACGACCTCGCCAACGGCATCGACCGCAGAAGCGTCACCCCGGACGTCGCCGAGAAGAGCATCGGGCACGAGGTGACCTTCGAGGTCGACATGAGCGACGCGGAGCTGTTGCGGCGGGAGCTGCTGCGCCAGGCGGATGCCGTGGCCGTGCGCCTGCGCCGCGGCGGCTGGGTCGCGCGCACGGTGGTGTTGAAGCTGCGGTACTCCGACTTCACGACCATCACCCGGTCGCGCACGATAGCCGAACCCACGGACCTCGGCCGGCGCATCTACGAGGAGGTGCGCGGCATCTACGACGCCGTCGGCGCACACGGCACGGTGCGGCTCATCGGGGTGCGGGTCGAGCAACTCACCCCGGTCGGCGGCCAGGCGGCATCGCTGTGGGATGAGGACGAGACCTGGCGAGACACGGAGAGGGCGGTGGACGGGGTCGCCGAGAGGTTCGGCCGCGGGTCGCTCCGGCCCGCGTCGCTACTCGGGCCGGCCACACACCTGCTGGGGCGCGGCAAGCTCGGCGACGCACGCCAGCGCCGCCGCAGCGACGACTGACCGCGTTCGGACGATTGACTAGGTGAGCCGGCGCCTCAGCGGGCGAGGATCACCGCGCTGTGTGCCGGAAGCGAAATCCCGCCGGGGGTCAGCGCCGTCGCCGCATCCGTCGCGAGCAGCACGCGGCCCGAGTGGGGCAGCTCCTGCTCGCTCGCCGCGAAGTTGATCACGATGCTCGCCCCGCCGCGGTGCAGCACGAACCAGCGCGCGTCCTCGTCGAACTCCGCGTCGATCTGCGTGAAACGCGGGTCGGTGAACTCCGGATGCTCCGCACGCAGCCGCGCGAGCGCCCGGTACACGGCGAGCAGCCGCGCATGATCGCCGGACTGCAGTTCGGACCAGTCGAGCTTCGAGTTGGTGAAGGTCGACGGCGCCTGCGGGTCGGGCACGACAGCCGGATCCCAGCCCATCTTCTCGAACTCGCGGATGCGGCCCTCGGCCGTCGCCGTGCCGAGCTCGGGCTCCGGGTGCGAAGTGAAGAACTGCCACGGCGTCGACGCGCCCCACTCCTCGCCCATGAACAGCATTGGCGTGAACGGGCCAGCGAGGGTCAACACGGCCGCTATCGCGAGCTGACCGTAGTCGAGCGACGCGCTCAGCCGGTCACCGATCGCCCGGTTGCCGATCTGGTCGTGATTCTGGTTGGCGACCACGAGGCGCCAGGTGGGCATGTTCTCGGTGTCGACGGGGCCGCCATGGTCCCGCTCGCGGAATGACGAGAAGGTGCCGTCGTGGTAGAAACCCTTGGTCAGCACCTTGGCGAGCGACTCGAGCTTCGCGAAGTCGGCGTAGTAGCCGGTGACCTCGCCGGTGAGGGCGACATGCACGGCGTGGTGGAAGTCGTCGCTCCACTGCGCGGGCAGGCCGTAGCCGCCCGCCTCCCGCGGCGTGATCAGCTTCGGGTCGTTGAGGTCGGACTCGGCGATGAGGATCAGCGGGCGGCCGAGGTATGCGGAGAGGGCGTCCGTCTCCTCCGCCATCTCCTGCAGCAGGTGCTTCGGCGAGGTGTCGATGAGCGCGTGCACCGCGTCGAGGCGCAGGCCGTCGACGTGGTAGTCGCGCATCCACATGGCGACGTTGTCGAGGATGAAGCGGCGCACCTCGGGGGAGTCGAGGTTGACCGACGAGCCCCAGGTGTTCGCGCTGGCCTCGTGCAGGTACGGGCCGAAGCGAGGCAGGTAGTTGCCGCTCGGGCCGAGGTGGTTGTGCACGACGTCCTGGATAACGGCCAATCCGCGCGCGTGGCAGGCGTCGACGAACCGCTGGTAGGCCTCTGGCCCCCCGTAGGTCTCGGAGACGGTGAACCAGGCGACGCCGTCGTAGCCCCAGTTGTGGGTGCCGTTGAAGCCGTTGACGGGCAGCAGCTCGACGAAGTCGACGCCGAGCGAGACGAGGTGGTCGAGCCGGTCGATCGCCGAGTCGAGGGTGCCATCGGGGGTGAACGTGCCGAGGTGCAGCTCGTAGATCATGCCGCCCGCGAGCTGGCGGCCCGTCCAGGCACCGTCGGTCCAGGCGAAGCCCGCGGGGTCGACGTCGCGGGAGAGCCCGTGCACCCCGTCCGGCTGCCGACGCGAGCGCGGGTCGGGCAGGGGCGTCTCGTCGTCGTCGAGCAGGAAGCCGTAGGCGGATGCCGGGGCGGGCGCGTCCACGCTCCACCAGCCGTTCTCGCCCGCGGTCATCGGATGCGTCTGGCCATCGGCCAGCAGTGCGACGGCTCCGGCCCTGGGGGCCCACAGTTCGCGTATCATCGTGCGGCTCCGTTCGGGAGGAGGTCGGTGGGCACGAGCAGCGCAACCGGATAGCGGTCGAGCAGGTCGGACAGCGCGATGGTGCCGCCCTCGAACACCCGCCCGGTGATGACATCGACGACGGGGCGTCCGGCGAGGATGACGGTGGTGTCGCCCCAGCCGCCGGCCCGGTAGAGGCCGACAGGGAGCCGGGTGGCGACGGTCACGACGTCGCCGCGATCGAAGACGATGGCGTGCTTGGCGGCCGACCCGTGCGCCTCGAGGGGCGCGTAGCGGCTGAACAGCTCCTGGTGGTCCCGGCGCAGGCGCAGGGCGCGAGAGACCACGAGGAGCTTCGCGGCGCCGGTCTCGTCGACCTCGGGGAGAACCCCGCCGTCGATCGCGACGAGGTACAGCTGCCGCAGGTCGAAGTCGATGGCGCGGCGGTTGTCGGGGTCGACGAGCGAGGTCTCCCACAGCTCGCTGCCCTGGTACACGTCGGGCACACCGGGGGCCGTGAGCTGGATCAGCTTCGCCGAGAGCGAGTTGCTCCAGCCGGCCGCGGTGACCTTCGCGAGGAGCCCTTCGATGAGCTCGACCACCAGCGGGTTGTCGAACGCGCTGTCGATCAGTGCGTGCATCCGCTGCTCGAAGTCCGCCGACGGAGCCGTCCAGGTGGTGGAGTCACCGGCTTCCCGGGAGGCCTTCTCGGCGTAGGCGTGCAGCCGCTCGCGCGATGCCGGCCAGGCGCCGATGATGGCCTCCCAGAGCAGCACCTCGAGCGGCCCGTCGCCGAGGGGAACCTCCTCGCGGAGCCGACCGAGGGTGGACTTCCACTCCTCTGGCATCTCGGCGAGCACGTTGATGCGCGCGCGCACGTCTTCGCCGCGCTTGGTGTCGTGGGTCGAAAGGGTCGTGAGGGACGCGGGGAAGCTCGCCTGGCGCATCTGCTGGCGGCGGTGGAACTCGGCCGCATCGATCGAGAACTCGGCCGGGTCGGCTCCGACCTCGGTGAGCGACCCGAGCCGGGTGTACCGGTAGAACGCGGTGTCCTCCACGCCCTTGGCCATCACCATGCCCGAGGTCTGCTGGAACCGGATCGCCGCCGGATGCGCGGCATCCGACAGCACGACGAGCAGGGAGTCGATCTCCTCGGCAAGCTCCGGCCGGTGCGCCTTCGCGAGGTCGGACGCCTCGTGGAGGTGCCCGAGCCCCAGCGGAAGGTAGGAGCGGTAGACGGGGAAGCAGGCGAGGAGCTCCGCGAGCGCGTCGGCGGTGCGCGAGATCTCGGCGCCCTCGTCGCCGGTGACCTCCTCGACCGACCGGCCGAGGTCACGTTCGATCCGCAGCACCTCGGAGCGCAGGATGCCGTCGGCGATAGCACGCTTCGTGCCATGGATGAGCTCGGTCCACGACACGACCTCGGACTGGTCGCGCAGCTTCGAGTCGAGCGCGTCGAGCGCGGCCCGACCGTCGGGGTCGATCAGCACCCGGTCGATGTCGGCGAGGGCGTCGTAGCCGGTCGTGCCCGCGGTGGCCCACGACGACGGCAGCCGTTCCTCGCCCTCGAGGATCTTCTCGACGAGCACGTAGGTGCCGCCGGTGGCGGTGGCGAGGTCGTCGAGGTAACCGGCCGGGTCGGCGAGCCCGTCGGGGTGGTCGACGCGCAGCCCGTCGGCAAGGCCCTCGTGGATCCACCGCACGATCTCGACGTGCGACTCGTCGAAGACCCAGGGGGTCTCGACCCGGATGCCGGCGAGCGTGTTCACGGCGAAGAAGCGGCGGTAGTTGAGCTCGGCGTCGGCGCGCCGCCAGTTCATCAGCTCATAGTTCTGTCGCGCATGCACCTCGACGGGCGTCGCGCCGTCGTCGGCGGTGCCGGGCGCGATCGGGAACCGGGTGTCGTAGTACCGCAGCTCGCCGTCCGTGATCGTGAGCTTGTCGAGTTCGACGTTCTCGCCGGCGTCGTCGCCGGCGTCGCCGAGAACAGGCAGGCGCACCTTGCCGCCGCCGAACTCCCAGTCCACGTCGAATGCCTCGGCGTAGCGCGAGTCCTGCCCGTGGGTGAGCAGGTCCCACCACCAGACGCTCTGGGCCGGCGTCTGGACGCCGACGTGGTTCGGCACGATGTCGATGAGGATCCCGAGGCCCAGCGCGCGCGCGGCCGCCGACGCCGCATCCAGCCCCGCCGCTCCACCCCGCGCGGGGTCGATGAGCGAGTGGTCGGTCACGTCGTAGCCGTGGTCGGAGCCCTCCTCCGCCTTGAGCAGCGGCGAGAAGTACAGCCAGTCGGCGCCGAGATCGTGCACGTAGCGCGCGATCCCGGCCGCCTTGTGGAGGTCGAACGACTGCCGGATCTGCAGCCGGTAGGTCGAGATCGGGAGGCGCATCAGGTGACCTTCGGCAGGCTGATCGCTCCCGTGTGCGCCTGGCTGAGCAGGGACGCGGCGACCGAGTGGTCGGGCTCGACCTCCGGGGTGGTGAACGCGCGCAGCACAACGAGGGCCTTCGCGGCGACCGGGATGACCTGGCCGGCCTTGACCGGGGCGCTGTCCGCGCCCGCTCCGGCGGTGTCGACGACGGTCTCCCACTCGGCGGAGTACTCGTCCGACGGCAGGGTGAACTCGACGACATCATCGTGGGCGTTGAAGTAGAGCACGAAGTTGCGGTCGTGGATGCGCTCGCCGCGCGCGTCGCGGCCGCGGATGCCGTTGCCGTTGAGGAATACGCCGATGGCACGGCCGAATCCGGCATCCCAGTCCTCGGGGTTCATCGAGGTGCCGTCCGGGGTGAGCCAGACGATGTCGGGCAGGGGCTCTCCCTCGCCGCGGCGCACGGGGCGCCCGTCGAAGAAGCGGGCACGCCGGAACGTCGGATGCTCCTTGCGGAGCCGGGTGATCGCCGCGACGAATTCGACAAGCGGTGTGTCGGCCCGGTCCCAGTGCACCCAGGAGATCTCGGAGTCCTGGGCGTAGGTGTTGTTGTTGCCCTGCTGGGTGCGGCCGAGCTCGTCGCCGTGCAGCACCATCGGCACGCCCTGCGACAGCAGGAGGGTGGCGAGGAAATTGCGCTGCTGGCGGGCGCGCAGGGTCAGCACCTTCTCGTCGTCGGTCGGACCCTCGGCGCCCGAGTTCCAGGAGCGGTTGTGTGACTCGCCGTCTTTGTTACCCTCGCCATTGGCGTCGTTGTGCTTGTCGTTGTAGGAGACGAGGTCGGCGATCGTGAACCCGTCGTGCGCGGTGACGAAGTTGATCGACGCGACCGGGCGCCGGCCATCCTGCTCGTAGAGGTCGGCGGAGCCGGTGAAGCGCGAGGCGAACTCGCCCAGCGTCGACGGCTCGCCGCGCCAGAAGTCGCGCACGGTGTCGCGGTACTTGCCGTTCCATTCCGTCCACTGAGGCGGGAAGTTGCCGACCTGGTAGCCGCCGGGCCCGACGTCCCACGGCTCGGCGATGAGCTTCACCTGGGAGACGATCGGGTCCTGCTGCACGAGCTCGAAGAAGGTCGAGAGCTTGTCGACGTCGTAGAACTCGCGGGCGAGAGCGGAGGCGAGGTCGAAGCGGAAGCCGTCGACGTGCATCTCGGTGACCCAGTAGCGCAGGCTGTCCATGATGAGCTGCAGCGAGTGCGGGTGGCGCACGTTGAGCGAGTTGCCCGTGCCCGTGTAGTCCATGTAGTGCTGCTTGTCATCTTCCATGAGGCGGTAGTACGCCTCGTTGTCGATGCCCTTGAAGCTCAGGGTCGGGCCGAGGTGGTTGCCCTCCGCCGTGTGGTTGTAGACCACGTCGAGGATGACCTCGATGCCGGCGTCGTGGAACGCGCGCACCATTCCCTTGAACTCCTGCACCTGCTGGCCGAGCTGGCCGGCGGCGGAGTAGCTGTTGTGCGGCGCGAAGAAGCCGATCGTGTTGTAGCCCCAGTAGTTGCGCAGTCCCTTCTCGAGCAGGGTGTTGTCCTGCACGAACTGGTGCACCGGCATGAGCTCGATCGCGGTCACGCCAATGCGCTGGAGGTGTTCGATCACGACCGGGTGCGCGAGGCCGGCGTAGGTGCCGCGCTGCTCCTCGGGCACGTCGGGGTGCAGCTGCGTCATTCCCTTGACGTGCGCCTCGTAGATGACCGTCTCGGCGTACGGGATGCGGGGCGGGCGGTCGCCGGCCCAGTCGAAGAATGGGTTCATGACGACACCGAGCATCATGTGCGCGGCGGAGTCCTCGTTGTTGACCGAGGTGGGGTCGCCGAAGTTGTAGGAGAACAACGACGGGTCCCAGTCGAATTCCCCGGCGGTCGCCTTGGCGTAGGGGTCGAGCAGCAGCTTGTTCGCGTTGGTGCGCTTGCCGTTCTTGGGGTCGTACGGGCCGTGCACGCGGTAGCCGTAGCGCTGGCCCGGCTGCACCTGGGGCAGGTAGCAGTGCCACACGTACGCGTCGACCTCGTGGACTTGAACTTTCGTTTCTGTGCCGTCCTCGTCAAAGAGACAGAGTTCAACCTTTTCAGCGGCCTCGCTGAAGATGGCGAAGTTGGTGCCACTTCCGTCGAATGTCGCGCCAAGCGGGTAGGCCGATCCGGGCCATGTTTCCAATGCAGCTCCTAGTGAAGAGGGGGAAGATAACCGTATCTCGAAACGCGCGACCGGATGCCGCATGGCCGATCCGAGCTGGTCAGTGCGCGGTAATCTGTGCGGATGCTTGTTCTCGCGCCCATCACACGAGACAACCTTCCCGACGCCCTCGGCGTGCGTCTCACCCCTGCCGAATCACACCGCGTGGCCCCGGCCGCGCTCATGCTCGCGAAGTGCCACGACCGGCCCGGGGCCCAGGTCTGGCACCCGTTCCTGATCGCCGAGCGCGGCAAGCCGGTCGGGATCGTCGCGGTGAGCATCGACCGCGACGACAGGCTGGGCGGCGCGCAGTCCGCGTGGATCCACAACCTGCTGATCCAGGCGGAGGCGCAGGGGCGAGGTCTCGGCCGCGCCGCGGTGGCAGCGATTCTCGACTGGCTCGCGTCGGAGCATCCGAGCGTGCGCCGGGTCGGACTGAACGTTCGGGCGGGAAACGACGCCGCGTTCGCCCTGTACAGCTCGTTCGGGTTCGGCGAGGTCGGTCGCACGCGCGACGGGCGGACAATCATGCTCCTCGAGGTGTGAGCGCGCGCCGACCGGCGTATGATCGACTCGAACACGGGAGTCCGGTGAGCCGGGCTGAGAGGAAGCTTCTCCAAGCTTCGACCGTCGAACCTGATCTGGATCATGCCAGCGCAGGGAGGCAGATTCTCTCCGGGTCCAGGCAACCGCCTCGATCCACACCCGTGCCCACTTCATATACTGAAAGGGCACGCCAGTGCAGAACACACTCATCACCACCACGTCTCCGTTCCAGCGCATCAACTACCGGTGGAGGGTCGTCGACATCGTCGTCGCGAGCGTGCTCGGGGTCGCCGCCGCGCTGATCTTCTTCGGCTGGAACCAGCTCTACGCCCCGGTTACCGCCCCCTTCGAGGCGCTGCTGCCCGGATCGCAGGCGCTGCTCTACGGGGTGTGGCTCTTCGCGGGCGTGCTCGGCGGGCTTGTCATCCGCAAGCCCGGCGCCGCGCTCTACACCGAGGTCGTTGCCGCCACCGTGTCGGCGCTGCTCGGGGCCAAGTGGGGCGGGTTCCTCACGATCGAGGCCGGCCTCGTTCAGGGACTCGGCGCGGAGGTCGTCTTCCTCGTCTTCCTCTACTCCAGCTGGAAGGTCGGCGTCGCGATCCTTGCCGGCGCCGGCGCGGGACTGGCGATGGCCATCAATGACCTCGTGCTCTGGTACCCGGGAGCCGACACCGCCTTCCAGGCGATCTACACCGTCTCCGCGATCATCTCCGGTGCCGTGATCGCGGGCCTCGGCTCGTGGCTGATCGTGCGTGCCCTCGCGAAGACGGGTGTGCTGAGCCGGTTCGCGTCCGGCCGGGACGCCACCGCGCGCGCCTGAGAACGCGCATGGCCGCCCCGCCGCTCACGCCCCCGGAGGGCACCGCCGCGCCGACCCGCGCGACGGCATCCGGACGCGCGCGCGGCGGCCCAGCTGCTGTCGGTGCGGCGGGCGGGGCGTCGGTCGAGGCGATCGGCTGGGGTTGGCGGCACGCGAGCCGCGCGGCGTGGGCCCTCCGCGGGCTCGACCTGCGCATCGAGCCCGGCGAGCGCGTGCTGCTACTCGGTGCATCCGGCGCGGGCAAGTCCACCCTGATGCACGCCCTCGCGGGTGTGCTTGGCGGCCCGGACGAGGGCGATAGCGAGGGGCGGTTGCTCATTGACGGGGCTGAGCCGGAGAGCGCTCGCGGCGGCGCCGGACTGGTACTGCAGGATCCGGATTCGCAGGTCGTGCTCGCGCGTGTCGGCGATGACGTGGCGTTCGGATGCGAGAACCTCGGCGTGCCGAGGGACGAGACCTGGCGCCGCGTGGCCGACGCCTTGGATGCTGTGGGTCTGGACCTGCCCCTCCGGCATCCGACGAGCGAACTGTCCGGCGGTCAGAAGCAGCGCCTGGCGCTCGCCGGGGTTCTCGCCATGCGCCCCGGACTCCTGCTGCTCGACGAGCCGACTGCGAACCTCGACCCCGATGGGGTGATCGAAGTGCGGGACGCCGTCGCGCGGGTGCTCGCCGGGTCGGATGCCACCCTCATCGTGATCGAGCACCGCGTGGACGTGTGGTGGAAGCTCGTCGACCGCGTGATCGTGCTCGCGCCGGGCGGAGGAGTGCTCGCCGACGGCCGTCCGGACGACGTGCTCGCGCGCGAGGGCGCCGCGCTCGCCGCATCTGGCGTCTGGGTGCCAGGGCACGCACCCGAGCCGCCGGCCCGAGTGGGGTTCCGCGGCCCCGAGCTCGTACGAACCGAGGGGCTCGCCGTCGGGCGCCGGCCGGGCGTCGTGCTCCGCTCGGGCATCGACCTCCGGATCGACGCGGGGCGCTGCCTCGCGATCACCGGCCCGAACGGCACAGGCAAGTCGACGACGGGGCTCACTCTCGCCGGGCTGATCCGGCCCGCCGCCGGCACCGTGGATGCGAGCGGTATCGCCGATGGCCTCGGTGCCGCGCCCCTCGCGTGGAAGTCGCGCGAGCTCGTCACCCGCATCGGCACGGTATTCCAGGATCCCGAGCACCAGTTCGTCGCCGGCACGGTGCGGGCCGAACTCGCCGTCGGGGCCCACGCGATCGGGCTGGACGCCGCGGAGACAGCGCGCCGAATCGACCCGCTGCTCGAGCGGTTGCGGCTCGGCAGCCTCGCGAATGCGAACCCCTTCACCCTCTCCGGCGGCGAGAAACGCCGACTGTCGGTCGCGACGGTGCTCGTCACCCGCCCCCGGCTGCTCGTGCTCGACGAGCCGACCTTCGGCCAGGATGCCCGCACCTGGCGTGAACTCGTCGCCTTTCTCGCCGAGCTGCTCGACGCGGGCAGCGGGGTTGTCGCTGTGACCCATGACACGAGGCTCGTCGACGTGCTCGCCGACGACGAGTTGCGCCTGGAGGTGCGATCGTGAGCGTGCTCACCCCTCAGGCGGGCACCCAGGCGATCTACCGGGTGAACCCGGTCGCGAAGCTCGGGGCCACCGCGATCCTCAGCATCGCACTCGTGCTCAGCATCGACTGGGTGTCGGCGGCCGTCGCCCTCGCGTTCGAGAGCATTCTGTTCCTCTTCGCCGGGCTCTCGCTGCGCCGCTTCGCCCTGCGCACGCTCCCCGTGACGATCGCCGCCTTCTTCAGCGCCGTCACGATCCTGCTCTACGGCCAGCCCTCCGGGCGCAGCTACCTGCAGTTCCTCCTCATCAACGTGACCGACGGCTCGATCGAGCTCGCGCTCGCCACCCTCCTGCGCGTGCTCGCGATCGGGCTGCCCGCGGTCGTGCTGTTCGTCACGGTGGATCCCACCGACCTCGCCGACGGCCTGGCCCAGGTGCTCCGCCTGCCCTCCCGGTTCGTGCTCGGCGCCCTCGGCGGGCTGCGCCTCGTCGGCCTGTTCATCGACGACTGGAAGTCGCTCGAGCTGGCCCGCCGGGCCCGGGGCATCGCCGACCGGGGACGGCTGCGCCGTTTCGCGGGCCAGGCGTTCGCGTTGCTCGTGCTCTCGATCCGCCGCGGCTCCAAGCTTGCGACGGCGATGGAGGCGCGCGGCTTCGGTGCGTCCCACCGGCGCAGTTGGGCTCGCGAGTCACGGTTCGGTGCGGCAGAGGTCGCGCTGCTGCTGATCGGCGGTGTCGTCGCCGTCGTGTCGGTCACGGTGTCGGTCGCGACCGGGAACTGGAATTTCATTGCCGGCGGCTGAGCGGTTGACGGCCGAGCCGATCGCGGCGGTCTTCTCCGCGCTCGCGGCCGCCGCGACGCCGGGCCGGCGGCCCGTCGTGCTCGTCGACGGCGGATCCGGGTCCGGCAAGAGCACGCTCGCGCGGCTGCTCGTCGCGCAGTGGGCCGCGAATCGTCCGGGGGAGAAGGTCTCCCTCGTGCGGCTCGACGACTTCTACCCCGGCTGGGACGGCCTGGAGGTCGCTGCCCGGCAGGTCACCGACGACCTCCTGGCGCCGTTGGCCGCCGGTCAGCCGGGCCGCTGGCGGCGCTGGGACTGGACCAACGGGGCGCACGCCGAGTGGCACAGCGTCGATCCGGCGTCCGCTCTCGTTGTCGAGGGCTCCGGCGCGCTCGGCCGCGCCAGCCGCGCGCTCGCCACGCTCGGAGTCTGGGTCGAGCTGGATGCCGACGAGAGACGCCGGCGGGCGATCGCCAGGGATGGCGAGGCGTACGAGCCCCACTGGGACCGGTGGGCCGCGCAGGAGGCACGGTTTGCCGCGCGGGAGCACCCCGACCGCCTGGCCGACGTCGTGATCGACGGCCGTAGCATTGCCCCGTGACCCCTACGCCTGTATCCCCGTCCCCGTTCATCACCGCCCGCCAGCTCGCCCTCGCCCTCGAGGCGCCCGATACCCGGCCGGCGGTGTTCGACGCGAGCTACCTGCTCGCGAAGCCCGCGTTCGACGGCGACTACAGCTCAGGACCCGCCGAGTCGGACTGGCTCGAGGCGCATATTCCCGGGTCGAGATACGTCGATATCGCCCGGCAGTTCTCCGACCCGCGAGGCGCGACCCATTTCACGCATCCTGAGCCCCAGGCGATCGCCGACGAGCTCGCCCGCCTCGGCGTCGCACGGCACAACCCGGTGGTCGTCTATGACCAGACCCAGACGATGTTCGCCGCGCGGCTCTGGTACCTGCTCCGCTGGATCGGGGTGGATGCCCGTGTTCTCGACGGCGGCCTCGACGCGTGGCGGGCGGCGGGGCTACCCGTGCGCTCCGGGCCCGCGGCGGCCCACGAACCGGTCGACGGCTGGCCGGTCAGTGGGGAGGGGGCAGCCTGGGTCACCAAGGACGAGCTGGCGGAGCGCAGCGAGACCGACTCCCGCCCGCTCGTCTGCGGGCTGCCGTCGGCGAGCTTCACGGGCGCCGACACGTCGCGGTACTCCCGCCGGGGGCGCATCCCGGGCAGCGTCAACGTGTCGTCGCGCGACCTGTTCGCCGCCGACGGCACCGTGCGGGGAGAGAACGAGCTGCGAGAGGCGTACGTCGCCGAGGGTGTCACGGGAGAGGAGGAGGTGCTGCTGTACTGCGGCGGGGGCATCTCCGCGACGGCGAATGCGCTGACCCTCGCCGAGCTCGGTGTCGTCGCAGTGCGGGTCTACGACGGATCACTCGAGGAGTGGTCCGCCGACCCTGTCCTGCCGCTCGACCTCGGCTGACGCGCGGAGGCGGCGGATCCCGGCGTCAGGTCCATTGCCGGCCACTCCTGGCTGACGGACTCCCTGTATCGCCAAAGTCGGAACTCGGCCAGCGCTGCACTCCAGATGGCGCGAAAACGCCGGGCTGAGGGCTCCACGTCCGACTTTGGCGACAGGTGACGGGGCGCGCCGACCCCGACTGTGGGGTAGGCGGGGCATACGCCTGTGGATCCGGGGGAGTCCCGGCGGGGCTCAGGCCCAGCCGAGCTCGTGCAGGTGGTCGTCGTCGATCCCGTAGAAGTGGGCGATCTCGTGCACGAGCGTCACGTGAATCTCGTCCTTGAGCTCGTCGAGATCGGCGCAGGCCGCGAGCAGCGGCTCGCGGTAGAGGATGATCCGATCGGGCAGCTCGCCGAAGCCGTAGCGGTCGCGCTCGGTGAGGGCCACGCCGTCGTAGAGGCCGAGGATGTCGAGGGAGCCGTCCTCCGGCCGGTCCTCGGTGACGAAGATGACGTTCTCGAGCCCGTCGATCATGTCGTCGGGCAGCTCGTCGAGTTCAGCGATGACGAGCACCTCGAATGCCGCCGCATCGATCGTCGCCGGGTCGATTGAGGCGTGCTCCTGTTCGTCGGCCATCAGTCTTCCAGCGCGCTCACGAGTGAGTCCTGCACGAAACCGAGCCAGTCGTACACATCGGTGAGCATGAGGGCCTCCTCGTCGTCGTCCGGACCGAGGTCCCCGTCGTCGGTGATGCCCAGCCGGGTTGCGAGCACGAGCCGCACGTCGGTGAGCGACCGCAGCCAGGCGCCGATGGAGGCCGCATCGAGGCGAATCGTGGATGGCCCGTCGGCATCCGCCGCCTCCGCGCAATCGGAGATCAGGATGCGGGCGTTGCGCAGCTTCTTCTCGGTGAGCTCATCGGCGGTGAACCGGCGGAACTCTGCGGAGGCCTCCGGGTCGTCCGGGTAGGCGTTCGGCAGGAGGCGCAGGATCGCAAGATCTCCGGCGGCCCCGCCGCGCTGCTCGTCGAGGAGCCCTGCGACCTGACCTGCCAGCTGGGCGAGTAGCGCGGCCTCGACGGGTTCGAAGACGGCGCGCACGCTGCCGTCGCCGGCCGGCTCGAACGCTCTCACGCGTCGGCCTTCGTGAGGGTCGCCCACAGCCCGAAGTCGTGCATGGCCTCGACGTGCCGTTCCATCTCCTCGCGACTGCCGGTCGCAACGACGGCGCGGCCGTCGTTGTGCACGCGCAGCATCCGGATCTCGGCCTCCTCCCGGCTGAAGCCGAAGTAGCTGCGGAAGACCCACTCGACGTATGACCTGAGGTTCACCGGGTCATTCCAGACGATCGCGACCCACGGGGAGTCGAGCGCGGCCTGCACGGTCGTGTCGACGGACTCGGCGGTGAGGGTCATGCGGGAACCCTTTCAGGACAGCGAAATGGCCCCACCGAAGCGGGGCCATTCCGATTGGGGTGAACGACGGGGCTCGAACCCGCGACTTCCGGCTCCACAAGCCAGCGCTCTACCAACTGAGCTACGCCCACCATGCGTCGTGATCGCTTTCGCTTTCGTGACAACTAGACCATCGTATTACACGCGAGGCACCCGGTGTGCACGCGTCGCCCGATTGCCCGGCCGGAGGGGTCAGTCGAGTTGCGTCGGGAAGCCGTCGGTGACGGTCGAGGAGATCAGCTGCACCTGCTCCGTCGTCGGGCCGGGTTCCGGCACGAAGGCCGCGAGGCGGTAGTACTGCAGTTCGCGGATCGACTCGAGGATGTCGGCGAGCGCGCGATGGCCGCCATTCTTGGCCGGCGCGTTGAAGTAGACGCGCGGGAACCAGCGGCGGGCGAGCTCCTTGATCGACGAGACATCGATGCTGCGGTAGTGCAGGTGGGCGTCGACGCGCGGCATGAACTTCGCCAGGAAGGCACGGTCGGTGCCAATCGAGTTGCCGGCGATGGGAGCCTGCTGCGCGGTCGGCACGTACTTGAGGATGTACTCGAGGATCGCGAACTCGGCGTCGGCAAGGCTGACCCCGTTCGGCACCTCGTCGATGAGCCCGGATGCGGTGTGCATCCCGCGCACGAAGTCGCCCATGTTCTCCCAAGCCGAGCGGTCGGGCTTGATGACGACGGCGAGACCGGGGGCGATGGGGGTGAGATCGAAATCGGTGATGACGACCGCGACCTCCACGATTTCGTCGGTCGCGAGGTCGAGCCCGGTCATTTCGCAGTCGATCCAGACGAGACGATCGGTAACAGAGGCCATGCGGCGAGTCTACCGGCGAGCACCGGCATCCGAGGCGGCAGGCCACCCCGCCGGGGCTGCCTAGGCTGGTGTCATGACGATCACCCTCGCCGTCCTCCTGCTCGTCAATGCGGCATTCAACCTGCTCGTCTGGCCCACGTTCTACCGTCGAGTCGCGCGCGACGTGCGCGCGCGGGATGCCGCGGGGCGGGCGACCCGCTTCCTCAAGGTGCACGCGGTGCTGATCGGACTGGCGCTCGTCATTGCCGCCGTGTCGGCTGTGGCGGCAATCGCTTCTCTCGTCGGCGCGTGGTAGTAATGCAGCATGACTGAGAACATTCCCACGCTCGCGCACGGCGACGAGTACGTCGTGATCTACACCGGCGGACCGAACGATGGCCAGACCGACCGTCGAATCAGCACCGACGGATCCTGGGACAAGGAAGTCACCGTTCTCACTGCCGTTGATGGCAAGGAGACGCTCGAGAACTACGACGTCGTGTCCTGGAAAGAGGTCGGCGGCATGGTGCACGTCACCTACGCCTGGGACAAGGACCAGAGCGAGCCCTCCGACGACCCCGAGGACCGCGGCGGCCGCCAGTAGCCACCGGCGAGGGCCCGAAAGGGCCCTTGCGGTATCGTTGAAGTGCCCTACACGCCTCCGTAGCTCAGGGGATAGAGCAGGAGCCTTCTAATCTCTTGGTCGCAGGTTCGAATCCTGCCGGGGGCACATGATTCTTCGAGTTGTCCCGGTCTCTGCTGATAGGCGTGCCGTGTAATCTGAAGCGCGATGCACAACCAAGTCAAACGGGGTCACCGCCGGGCTCTTCGCGCAGCGCTCGCCGGTGCACTCGTCTTCATGGTCGTCGGTTGTGCTGATCCCTCGTCGCCCGTTGCGTGCATAGTCCCGTCAGCAGCGGAGGCCATTCCTGCTGAAGGTGTCCTTGTCGGAATCAATCCCGACTGGGAGAAACGTTCACTCGAGCAGTATGCGGCGGCCATGGGCCATCGGCCGGCGGTGGCCGTCTCGTTCGCCGATGTGCCGATGAGCGCTACTGACACCAGAAACGTGGTCGCTGCTGGCGAGCAGGTGGCCCGGAATGGTGGCATGTTGCTGCTCACACTCGAGCCCAAACTCGGGCTGCGTTCCGTCACGCCCGCCGTTGCCGCCGACGTCGCCACGGTCGTTTCCTCGATGGAAGACACTGGGACGACGGTGGTTGTGCGCTTCGCGCACGAGATGAACGGGTCGTGGTACGCATGGGGGCAGCAGCCTGCGCAATACATCGCCGCCTTCCGGACGCTGGCTAAGGGCCTGCGGCAAGGTACTCAAGCTACGGCGATGATGTGGGCCCCCAACTATGGTGGCGGATATCCGTTTACTGGTGGCGCCTTCGAAGCGCAAGCTGGTACCGACGAATTCGTCTCCCTCGATACAGACGGTGACGGCGCCCTCACCGAGGCCGACGACCCCTACGCCGCGTACTACCCGGGCGACGACGTCGTCGGCTGGGTCGGCATGTCCCTCTACCACTGGGGTTCGACGCACCCGTGGGGTCAGAACGAGATGCCCGAGGTTGGCAAGTTCGCGCAACAGCTCACTGGCGAGTACAACGGTCTCGACGGCGACGAGACCCAAGTGCCCAACTTCTATGCGCTCTACGGCGCAGACAAGAACAAGCCGGTCGCCATTCCGGAGACAGCTGCCTTCGTTGTCTATCGCGGTGACGTGGCCGGCGAGCTCGCGATTAAACGGGCATGGTGGCAGCAGATCTTTTCCGAGAAGACAGCGACCGAGCTGCCGGCACTGCGCATGATCAATTGGTTCGAGTGGAAAAAGTTCGAACCCGAAGTAGGTGAGACCGTGGACTGGACCATCCTGTCCGACACGGCGACCACGGAATTGTTCGTTGCAGATCTTCCCTCGTGGGCTCAGTTCGCATCCGAGCCCCAGGACTGCAACTCACAGGATTAGATCTGCCACACGGGGTCACTTCCTCGTCCTCGTGTGTGGCCGGCACCACAAGCTGAACCTCGCTTCAAGCCCGCCGCTGGCGATCTGCGACGGCGGCGTCGCCGGTGCGCTGGGCGTCACGGCGGCGGGTGCCGCGTATGCCGACGAGATGCCCCGACGTCGATCCCGGGCGTCGAGATGTGACCCATTGCCGGGAGGGCAGCAGGCTGCCATTCTGGGCGAATCCGCACTTCCGACGGCGAACGAGAGGAACAGGCGATGCCGCTCTATCTGACAAAGTTCAGCTGTACAACCCAGACTTGGGCGAGGCTGATCAACAACCCGGAAGATCGCCGGAAGGCCGCCGAGGCGTATATCGGATCGGTCGGCGGGAAACTCCATGGATTCTGGTACGCCTTTGGCACCCACGACGGCTACAACGTGTGGGAGGCCCCGGACAACGTGTCCATGGCCGCGGTAGCACTGGCTATCAGCGAAGGCGGCGCACTGAGCTCCTTTGAAACGACAGTGCTCTTGACCGTCGACGAAACGATGGACGCCATGCGGAGAGCCGGGCAGATTAAGTACCGGCCTCCCGGCACATAACTCCTTCGGGGCCCCGAGCGATGGACTGCCCTCAGCGTCCGCCGCCCAGGGCCGCGCGCTCCCCGCCCCCCTCGATGCACCGGCTTGGGCGGCCATCGGTGGCCGAAACTGGCAGGATCGGTTGAGGGAGGAGCCGCTCCGGTGCGCTGAGCGGGGTCAGTACTTTTCGCCGTCGTCCCCGACACGCGGCGGGTTTATCCGCTTCGTCACCGTGTTGGCCGTGACGGGTGAGTAATGAGCCTCGTCGAGGCGGTTGCCGTCGTCGTCGAATGTGTCCTCGTTTGACCGACGGGCTGGTTCGATGAGCTCGGGAGTCCCGTCGGCGCCGCGCGGGGTCTCCTGCTGGGGGGCTGTGGCCGGGACCGGAATCGGGGCTGGGGCCGCGGGCGCGAAGGCGCGAGGCTGTGCCGCGTCGGCCTCCTGCTGCGACGGCTTCACAGTCGAGATAGGGCCGGTTTCGGAGGCCACCTGCGCGGCGGCCCAGGCCTGCTGCTGGGAGACGATGTCGTTCTTGTTCTTCGAGTCCTCGTACGCCCACAGGTCGAGATCGTTCTTGAAGAGCTTCTTCGCGCGGCCGGGCTTGCCCTGCCAGGTCACCATGCGGTCGCGGAACTCGATCAGCGACTGCTCTGCCTGAAAGCTGAACGACACCGAGTCGCGCTTCATGCTCGTGATCTCGTGTGCGGCCCAGTCGGCGGCGAGACTCGAACCGGGCACCGCCAGCAGGCGCACGCGCACGTCCGCCTCGCTCGCCACGTGGTCGGCGTGCTGCTGCTCTGGCACGCTCAGGGTGTTCCAGACGGATGCGCGGCGTGCCGCACCGATCATCGTCGCGACCGCTGAGACACGGTTTTCCCGGTCGTTGAGCGTGATGAGGCGCTTCGTCGAGCCGCGACCGATCAACGCCGCGACAATACCTGCGACGAGGATCGCGAGGAATGGGATGATGACGTTGCCCATCATCCGCTCGCCATCAGCCGATTCGAACCATGCGAGAAAATCGTTCCAGAGCTCCATGGGGGCAACATAACCCGAACTCGGGATCCGGCGGCCCACCGCACGCGAGTGTCATGAGAATCGCGGAGGGCGACTACCGGGTGCGGAAGCACTCCACGGCGTCGTCCATCGCCCAGAACTCCCCGTCGATGAGCACACGCCGCTGCACGGACAAGAACCGTTTCGCGCGGTACCGGGTGCCACCTGGCGTGGTGACCAACTCGACGTAGCCGATTAGTTCGCCGACCGGGCGGACAACCCGCCACAGGCCGTCGTTGACTCGCACGAGGTTGAGTCCCGGTACCGCGGTGGCGCGGGATGCCGGGGCGGCGCGGTGTTCGATGGTGCGCATGAGGTGCCTTCCTGTCTGCCGCCCGGCCCAACGGTCTGTGTGCACACGACGGTAGGGGAGGCCGCCGACATTGGTCGGCGCGGGGCGCTTCTCGCCGGGAAAGTCCGAGCGCAACGGCATAGGTGAACTGCGGGTCAGCTGCGACCGGTTCCGTGCACGGCGAACTCGTCGATGGCGGCCAGTTCGTCGTCGCTCAGAGCAGCACCCTCGAGCGCTCGGATGTTGTCCTCGAGCTGGGCGACGCTCGAGGCGCCGATGAGCGCCGACGTCACCTGGGGGTGACGCAGCACCCAGGTCAAAGCGAGTTGGGCGAGGCTCTGCCCGCGCTGCCCGGCGATCTCGTTGAGCCCGCGGGCGCGGGTCAGGTACGTGTCGCTGATCACGTCCGACGACATCCACCGCCCCTCGGCCACGCGGGAGTCCGACGGGATGCCGTTCAGATAGCGGTCGGTCAGCAGCCCCTGCGACAGTGGAGAGAAGACAATGCTTCCCATTCCCAGGTCATCGAGCACCGGGAGAAGGCCGTCTTCGATGTGGCGGTCGAACATGCTGAAGCGGGGCTGGTGAATGATCAGGGGGATCTTGTGCTCGGCGAGGGCCGCGTGCGCGGCGACGGTCTGCTCGGGCGAGTAGCTCGAGATTCCGACGTAGAGGGCGCGCCCTGAGTGCACCGCGGTCGCCAAGGCGCCCATCGTCTCCTCGATCGGCGTCTCCGGGTCGGGGCGGTGCGAGTAGAAGATGTCGACGTAGTCGAGCCCCATTCGCTCGAGGCTCTGGTCGAGGGAGGAGAGCAGGTACTTACGGGAGCCGAAGTCGCCGTACGGGCCAGGCCACATGTCGTATCCGGCCTTCGATGAAATGACCATTTCGTCGCGGTACGGGCGGAAGTCGTCGGCGAAGATGCGGCCGAAGTTGGTCTCGGCCGACCCGGCGGGCGGTCCGTAGTTGTTGGCGAGATCGAAGTGGGTCACGCCGAGGTCGAACGCGCGTCGCAGGATGGCGCGCTGCGTCTCGACGGGCTTGTCGAATCCGAAATTGTTCCAGAGTCCCAGCGACACGGCGGGCAGTTTGAGACCGCTCCGGCCGACTCGGTTGTACTGGATCGATTCGTAGCGGGCGTGCTCAGCGCAATAGCTCATGCGGTCAGCCTACGGCCGGGCGATAGCGGGAATGCCCTCCCGACGTGCGCTGTTGTCGAGGAAGGCGCTCAGCTAACCCGCTGCGCCGGAAAGTAGGCTCACACAATGCAAACTCTCGTACTGGCCGGTGGCTGTTTCTGGTGTCTCGATGCGGTCTACCGCGTACTCAAGGGAGTCGACTCGGTCGTCTCCGGCTACACCGGGGGAGCGGATGCGCATCCGACCTACGAGTCGGTCTGCACCGGGCGCACCGGCCATGCCGAGGCGGTCGCCGTGACCTTCGACCCCGAGGTCATCCCCGCGGAGGTCATTCTCGACGTCTTCTTCACGCTGCACGATCCCCGGCAGCTGAACCGGCAGGGCGCAGACGTCGGCACGCAATACCGCTCGGCGATGTTCTACACCGATGAGGCCCAGCGCGAACTGTTCGAGGCCGCACGCGATCGCGCCTCCGAAGTGTGGGACGGGGGAATCGTCACCGAGATCAGCCCGCTCGGGGAGTGGTTCGAGGCCGAGTCCTACCATCAGGATTTCTTCGCGAAGAATCCCGGCCAGGGGTACTGCATGGCTGTCGCGCTTCCTAAGGTGAATAAGGTGCGCAAGTCGTACGCTGGTTACATTCTCGCTTCCTGATCGCGGGCACACTAGAAAAAGGAGCTCAACGATGAGCAACGAAAACCTCACCCTGACCGGTCAGACCTGGGTCGCCTTCGGGCCGGCCGGCGCGGTCGGATCGATCCACCGGGTCGAAAACGGCTACACCTTCAAGCTGCTCCGGGACGAGCAGTTCCGTTCCGTGTACCCGTCGCTGGAGGTGGCGAAGAGCGCACTGCACGCCGCCCTGCTGCCGGGATCGGAGTGGCCGGAGTTCCGCGAGCACTGACTCGCGACAGGCCTCATCACCCCTGCACAGGCTGTCCGTGGCGGCGGCTCTCCCCGGAACAAGAGACGCCGCCCGGTCGGCACCTGCGCCTCGGCACACTGGCGGCATGACGACAGACACAATCATCATCACCGGCAACGTGGCATCCGCGCCCAATCACTACACCAGCCGCGATGGCGTGGCGATCACACGGTTCCGCCTCGCCTCAAACCTGGGTTACTTCGACAAGAGATTGAACAAGTGGGTCGAGACAGAGACCAACTTCTACTCGGTCTCCACCTACCGCAAGCTCGCCGTCAACGCCTATGCCTCGCTGAACAGCGGCGATGCCGTGGTGTTGAGCGGACGGCTGCACATCCGGCCGTGGCAGACCGCCGATAAGGCCGGCACCAACATCGATATCGACGTCGACTGGATGGGGCACGACCTGACGCTCGGGACGGCGAGATGGACGAGATCATCGGCGGTCGCGGCACACGATCAGGGTCCAGCGGCGGGCGAACCGGCCGAGGCGGCGCACACGTGGTCGGAGGCCGCCGCGCCGCCGGATGCCGATCAGGCCCAGTTCGGTGCTGGCGGCACCGCTCAGGCGGATTTCGACAGTGCCGAATCCCAGACGGGCCTTCGAGTCGACGATGAGGCCAGCGTGCCGTTCTAAGCTTGCACCGATGAGTGCACCACGCAGACGGATCCGCACCGCGGCGCACGGGTCGGCGATGGCTGCCGCGACTCTGGGAATCGCCGTCGCTGTCGCCCTCGCCGGATGCGGGGTGAGTGACCCGCAGGCTCGGCCCTCCTCCGCGGCAGTCGATCCCTCGGGCGAGCCCGGGCCCGCGCCGGCGCCAGACACAGCTCCGCCGCCCGAGCCCGAGCCGGCGGCGCAGTTCGACCCCGACGCCACCGCCGACGAGAATCTCGCCTACTTCGACGACGTGAACTCCCGCTTTCTTGCGGCCGATCCGTCGCCTGGAGGGCGCCCAATCGTCGACAACCTCGTGGCCGCGGGATTCGACCGCGAAGCGATGGAGCTGACACGCGACACGACACCGATCGGCCGGCCGGCCGACTCTGTGCAGTTCTCGGTGCGCGTCGGCGATGCCTGCCTCGTCGGTCAGGCGAGCGATTCGGGCTACGTCGGAATCGTGGGGCCCGTGCTCAGCGGCTCGAGGTGCCTCATTGGAGAGCTCCGCCCGATCGACTGGTAGCGCCCGGCCGTTGGGCCAGGGCGGGAAAAGTAGCGCCGCTGGCAAATAGACTGGGGTACATGGCCGAATACATTTACTCGATGGTGCGCGCCCGCAAGGCGGTTGGCGACAAGCTGATCCTTGACGACGTCACCATGTCCTTCCTGCCCGGCGCCAAGATCGGCGTGGTCGGGCCCAACGGGGCGGGCAAGTCGACCATCCTCAAGATCATGGCGGGGCTCGACACCCCCAGCAACGGTGAGGCGCGACTCAGCCCCGGCTACAGCGTCGGCATCCTGATGCAGGAGCCCGAACTCGACGAGACCAAGACGGTGCTCGAGAACGTGCAGGAAGGCGTCGGCCCGATCAAGGCCAAGCTCGACCGCTTCAACGAGGTTTCGGCCGCGATGGCCGATCCCGATGCGGACTTCGACAAGCTGCTCGCCGAGATGGGCACGCTGCAGGAGGAAATCGACGCCGCCGACGCCTGGGACCTCGACTCCCAGCTCGAGCAGGCGATGGACGCGCTGCGCACACCCCCGGGCGACTCCGAGGTGGCCAACCTCTCCGGTGGAGAGAAGCGCCGCGTCGCGCTCACGAAGCTCCTTCTGCAGAAGCCCGACCTGCTGCTGCTCGACGAGCCGACCAACCATCTCGACGCCGAAAGCGTGCTGTGGCTCGAGCAGTTCCTCTCCAAGTACCCCGGCGCCGTCCTCGCCGTCACCCACGACCGGTACTTCCTCGACAACGTCGCGGAGTGGATCGCCGAGGTCGACCGCGGGCACCTGTACCCCTACGAGGGCAACTACTCGACCTACCTCGAGAAGAAGGGCGCACGCCTCGAAGTGCAGGGCAAGAAGGACGCGAAGCTCGCGAAGCGGCTCTCGTCCGAGCTGGAGTGGGTGCGCAGCAACGCCAAGGGTCGTCAGGTCAAGTCGAAGGCACGCCTGGCGCGCTACGAGGAGATGGCGAACGAGGCGGAGAAGACGCGCAAACTCGATTTCGAGGAGCTCGTGATCCCGGTCGGACCGCGCCTTGGTGCCCAGGTCATCGATGCGAAGAAGCTCCACAAGTCGTTCGGCGAGCGTGTGCTCATCGACAACCTCACCTTTACGCTCCCGCGCAACGGCATCGTCGGCGTCATCGGTCCGAACGGTGTCGGGAAGACCACCCTCTTCAAGACGATCACCGGGCTCGAGCCTCTCGACAGTGGCGATCTGAAGATCGGCGAGACCGTCGACATCTCCTACGTCGACCAGGACCGCGGTGGAATCGATCCCAACAAGACACTGTGGGAGGTCGTATCCGACGGGCAGGACTTCATCCAGGTCGGCAGGACCGAGATTCCGTCCCGCGGGTACGTGTCGCAGTTCGGGTTCAAGGGTCCGGACCAGCAGAAGAAGGCGGGTGTTCTCTCCGGTGGCGAGCGCAACCGACTGAATCTCGCCCTCACTCTCAAGCAGGGCGGCAATCTCCTGCTTCTCGACGAGCCCACCAACGACCTGGACGTCGAGACCCTCGGCAGCCTCGAGAACGCACTGCTCGAGTTCCCCGGCTGTGCCGTGGTCATCACTCACGACCGGTGGTTCCTCGACCGCATCGCCACCCACATCCTGTCGTGGGAGGGCACCGAGGAGGACCCCGCGAACTGGTACTGGTTCGAGGGCAACTTCGAGGCGTACGAGCATAACAAGATCGAGCGCCTCGGCCCGGACGCGGCGAAGCCGCACCGCTCGACCTACCGCAAGCTCACAAGAGACTGACCCGGGGTGACACGCCTCCACGTCATCATTCCGCTGCGCTGGTCGGACTTTGACGCCTACGCGCACGTCAACAACGCCGAGATGCTGCGCTTGCTCGAAGAGGCCCGCATCGAGGCGTTCTGGCGGCCTGACGACGGCGGGGTCGCCGGTGCCACCGCGATACTCGATGCGCGGCCCGGAGCGGAGACGATCGCGCTGATCGCGCGCCAAGAAGTCGAGTATCTGGCCCCGATTCCCTACATGCGGGCGCCGATCGACATCGAGCTGTGGATCGGCCGGATCGGCGGGGCAAGCCTCGAGGTCTGCTACGAGCTGTACTCGCCTGTCGGTGTGAGCCCGCGGGTGCTGTTCACCCGCGCCGCGACGACTCTCGTCATGGTCACCGCGGCGACGGGCCGCCCGGAGCGGATCAGCGATGAGCTCCGGCACGTCTGGGAGCCGTATGTCGAGGAGCCGGTGAGCTTCACCAAGCGCGGCCGCTGACCGCACGATGGTCCTGCGCCGATCAGGAGCGCGGAACCCTCACCATTCCCTCTTGCGCGACACTGGCGAGGAGCCGCCCGGCGCGGTCGTAGATGCGACCGAGGGAGAGCCCGCGCCCGCCTCGCGCGTTGGGCGATCCCTGCACGTACAGCATCCATTCGTCCACGCGGCCGAACCGGTGGAACCACATCGCGTGGTCGAGGCTCGCGGCCTTCAGCCCCGGGGTGGCCCAGGCGACGCCGTGCCGGCGGAAGATCGGCTCCAGGATCGAGTAGTCACTCGCATAGGCGAGCGCCGCGCGGTGCAGGTTCGGGTCGTCCGGGAGTGTTCCGATGGCCTTGATCCACACGGCCTGGTGGGCGACGTGGGCGCCCTCGACGCTGAGGAAGACGGGGGAGGGCACGTGCCGCATGTCGAACGGGCGCTCGAACGCCCAGTACCTCGCGATCGGGTGGTCGACCTTGCCCAGGGCCTCGGCGGCGCTCGGCAGGCTCTCCGGATCGGGGATGTCGGCCGGCATGTCGATCTGGTGCTCGACCCCCTCGTCCTCATCCTGGAACGACGCGATCATCGAGAGGATCGGGTTGCCCTCCTGGTAGGCCTGGGTGCGCCGGGTCGAGAACGACCGGCCGTCGTGAATTCGGTCGACTGAGAACGTGATCGGCAGGCTCACATCGCCCGGGCGGAGGAAGTAGCCGTGCATCGAGTGCACGAACCGGCCCTCGGGGATGGTGCGCATCGCGGCGACGAGGGACTGGGCGAGAACCTGCCCGCCGAATACCCGGCCAAGCGGCATCCACTGGCTCGGACCGGTGAAGATGTCCTCGCTCGTGCGGGCTCCGGTGTCGGTGAGATCGAGGGCCGTCAACAGCCCGGCGAGGGGGTCGGTCATGCGCTCTCCCGAGGTCGTCGTGCGGGGCGGTACCCGGGCGGGCGCCATAGTGGGTATTTTAGAGTGCAGATGAGCCTCGAATTTTCCCTTACTGACTCCTTGTCACTCAACGACCTGCAGGTCTACCTCGGTCGCGCCGGTCGTGTCGAGGACGGTTCCGTGCGCCTGATCGCCGACGGCAGTGTGCTCGCGGTCTATGTCGCGGTGTTCTATCCGTCCGGGCTGCTCGACCAGAGCCCGACGGTGCTGGGGCTGCGAACATTCGAGCTCTCGGCCCCGGCCGCCTTCGACGTCGTCGTGCCGGTCAGGTCGCTCCTCGAGCGCCTCGCGCGCCTGGAGGGCGACGCCGGGCGGTCGGCCGATGCCCCCGTTGTGGTGAGCGTGCCGATGCAGGTCTACACCGTGACCTGGGCGGCGATCTCGCCGCCGCGGGGAGGCTGGAAGAGCCTCGACCCCACGGAGTCCAGCGTGCTCGAGCCCGTCGCGAAGGCGGGAATCGACGAGGTCGCCCAGGCGATCCCCGCCGGTACCGGGGAGCAGATCGTGCACCGCGTGCGCGCCGAAGTATGGGGCCGGCCGATCCCGGGCCTCGAACACGTTCCGGCCGGCGGGGCGTTCGCCGCGCTGTCCCTCGGCTTCCTCTGCGAGCAGGTGCGCATCTTCGAGACCGGACCGTGGACGCGCCTGTCGACCGAGCGTGGGCACGTGCTGATCAAGCGCAAGGCCTGGTCACTGCTGGGCTGAGCGCGGTCACTCGCCGGTCTGCGGCAGCTTCCCGCTGCGGCCGGCGAGGAACAGGATGATCGACTCGGCGGTGCCGGCCAGCTCCGGTCCCCGTCCGACCGTCCACTCGGCATCCGTCGCGCGCAGCGCCCGCCCGCGGGTCACCGCCGTAATCGGTGTCGATGCCGCGAGCGTGGTGGCGAGGGCGACGGCACCGGTCGCCTCGCTCGGGAACGCGAGCGGCCGCCCGAGAGACCCGGCGATGTCGTACCCGTCCACAATCACGGCGCAGAGTCCGGCGACGCCGTGCGGGCCACGTCGGGCGACCCTGTCGCCAGCGACGGCCCGAAGCCGCCGGAGCAGCACGACCGGATCCGCACCGCCGAGCCGAACCGCGATGATCCGCCGGCCGCGGGCCGGGGAGCCCCGTCCGATGAGGATGCCCCGCAACCAGCTTCGAGCGCGGTCCGTCCCGCTGCTCTCGAGGCGCCAGAGGAGGTACCCGGCCACGTCGCGCACGCGCCATCCGTCGCGCAGGCTCGGGGCGTCCCAGTGCTCGCCGGTCGCACCGTCGAGCAGATCACACACGAGCAGGAGACACTGTCCCGCGAGCGGTCGCCAGTCGTTCGTGACCGTCGACTCGTCGCCGCCGCCGCCACGCTGGCTCAGGGGAAGGTGGCGGGAGAAGTCGGACAAGGAGACCTCCGGAATCACTGGTGGGTATGCTCAAAGATAATGCCTGACACAAGCCCTCTGCCGCTGTGGGCAGGCCGAAGTCTCGCCCTCGTCGGCATCCTTCTCATGGCGCTCAACCTGCGCACGGCGGTGGCCGCCATCTCGCCCATCGTCGCCGAGGTCCGTGCGGACATCCCGCTCGACACCCTCGGCCTCGGCATCATCGGCGCGCTGCCGCCGGTCGCGTTCGCGCTCTCCGGTCTGTTCGGGGCGCGGCTCGGACGCCGCTTCGGTCTGGAACCGCTGCTGCTCGCGGCGATCGGCATGATGGTGACCGGGCACCTCCTCCGCGGCAGTGCGGACAGCTACCAGGCCCTGCTCGCCGGCAGCGTCGTCGCGTTCGCCGGGATCGGGATCGGCAACATCCTGCTCCCGCCGCTCGTGAAGCAGTACTTCCCCGACCGCATCGCGCTTATGACCACTGCCTACGCGTCGTTCATGGCAATCAGCGGCGCAGTGCCGGCACTGCTCGCCGCACCCGCCGCCGAGGCCGCCGGATGGCGCGCGTCGCTCGGAATGTGGTCGATCCTCGCCGCGGTGACGCTCGTGCCGTGGCTGGTCGTGATCGTCAGGACGCATCGTGAGCGGCGGGCGCTGGGACCGGATGCGGGGGCGCGCGGCACCCGGCCGACCGCCCACCACCACACGGCGATGTGGCGGTCACGCACCGCGTGGGCGCTGGCGATGGTCTTCTCCCTCACCTCGTTCCAGGTGTATGCCCTCATCTCCTGGCTTCCCCGGCTGCTGATCGAGACGGCAGGCGTCTCGCCCCTCGCTGCGGGTGGCTACCTCGCGCTCTACGTCGCGCTCGGCCTGCCCCTCGCAATCGTGATCCCGCGGGTCATCAGCCGCCTCGCCGACGTCAGCATCCTCGTCTTCCTGAGCATCACCCTGCTCGTCGTCGGGTACGGCGGACTGCTGCTTGCACCCGGCGGCCTGCTCGCCCTGTGGGTCAGCTGTTCGGGGATCGGCACGATCATGTTCCCGGGGGTCCTGACGCTCATCAACCTGCGCACGCGCACGACCAACGGGTCCGCCGCGCTCAGCGGCTTCGCGCAGGGAATCGGGTATACCGTCGCCGTGGCCGGCCCTGTGTCGTTCGGCCTGCTGCACGACGCGACCGGCGGCTGGACCCTGCCGCTCGTCACGCTGATCGCGGCGGCCCTCGCGTGCGTCATCCCGGCGCTGATGCTCCGCCAGCGGTCGTTCGTCGAAGACGAGATCGCCGACTCGCTCGCGCACTGAGTGCGTTCGGCCGGCGCTAGGAGACGGTCTCCGCTCGGTGAACCAGCGCCGCCGCGCCGACGAGCGGCCCGTCGCTTGAGAGCCCGCTCGGCACGACCTTCACCTTGGTCACGAACCCGAACTCGGCCCGTCGTGCGATCGCGGCGCGGATGTGGTCGAAGAGGTCGGGGGACACCTGGGAGAACCCGCCGCCGATCGCGACGATCTCCAGGTCGACGAGGGCTGTCGCCGACGCGATCGCCTGGCCGATGGCGCGGCCCGCGCGCTCGACGGCGGCGATAGCGATCTCGTCGCCGTCGCGGTAGCTGATCGCGAGGTCTTCACCGGTCTCGCCGGTCCAGCCCTGTGCCCGCGCCCAGCGCGCCGTGTTGGGACCGGATGCGATCGCCTCGACGCATCCGATTCCGCCGCACTTGCATGGGTCGTCGAAGCCGGCGACCTCGACGTGGCCGATGTGCCCGGCATTGCCGGTCGGGCCGGAGACGGTGTTGCCGTGCAGGATCAGGCCTCCACCGATGCCGGTCGAGACGATCATCCCCATGACGTTGTCGTACCCCTGCGCGGCGCCGACCCAGTGCTCGGCGAGGGCGATGCAGAGGCCATCCATGCGGAGGGTGACGGGAACCCCGGGCACGGTCTGCTCGGCGAGGGCCTTCAACGGGTAGTCCCGCCAGGACGGGAGGTTGAGCGGGGAGACGAGGCCGAGCGACTCGGTGATCGGGCCGGCGCTGCCGATGCCCACTCCGATGAGTCTGGCCGGGTCGCCGAGCGTGGTGAGGCTCGCGAGGATCGCCGAGCGGACGGCCGACGTCAGCTGGTCCGACGAGAGCTCTGGCCCGGTCGGCTCACGGAATCGGCTGCCGGGAACAACGGTGCCGTCGGCGTCGACGAGGGCCGATTCGACCTTGGTCCCCCCGAGGTCGACCGCAAGGGCGAGGGCGTCACTCACGAGCGGAACGGGTTGTTCTGGACGTCTCCATGCGTCGAGCATAGGGGACCCGCCGCGCGCTGTTCGCGAGTGTGTCGGATGCCGCGCGTAGGGTGTGACCGTGAGCGTGCACGAGCTGCAATTCGAGCGTGACTACGAGCTCCCGCGCGGGATTGTCTGGGCGGCGCTCGTCGATCCCGTGCTCGTGAGCGGCTGGCTCGGCGAAGCCGACATCTACGTCGCGCCCGGAGGCCGCTACCGCCTCGACTGGGTCGGCTCACCGCATTTCCCGGGCACCGACGGCACAATTGAGACGATTCTCGCACCGGGCCGCCTCACGATCGCGAGCGAGCGCCACGGAAAGTTCGACTTCCGCCTCGACGAACTCGAGGGTGGTTCCCGCGGGACATCCACTCGGCTCCGGCTCACCGTCACCGCAGTGATCGACCCTCCCTTTGCCGGGCGGGTGCGCGAGACGTGGCTCGCGGCACTCGAGCAGCTGGCGGAGCTTCTGCGCGGGCATCCGGTTGATTGGGCCCGCTATCCGGTGCCCGTCTCGCGGTCACGGCCCGAGCAGGGGCGCGGCTGACCCTCCACCCGTGCGAGTTCACGACTGCCATGAGGCAGAATTGAATTCTGCCGCTTTCCCCGGGGCCCTGCCCGGCCGGCACGTGACTGGAATCGAGCGATGACAGCAACCAAGAACAACGCCCTCGCCCCGGCCGAACGGGCCGTGGAACTGATCGGCGGCGACCTCACGGAGAAGAGCCTTCGGCTCCACCTCGAGGGTCTGCCCGGGGTCGACGCCGTCGGCCTCGAGGCGCGCGCCGCCGCACTCGGAACCCGTTCGATCAAGACGACGTCGAAGGCCTGGGCCCTCGACAAGATCATCGGCCTCATCGACCTCACGACACTCGAGGGGGCGGACACCCCCGGCAAGGTGCGCTCGCTCGTGGCCAAGGCGATGACGCCGGATCCCGGAGACCTCTCCACCCCACGGGTCGCCGCGGTGTGTGTGTATGGCGACATGGTCGCCGACGCCGTCGCCGCGCTGGGGTCGGCCCATTCGGCCGGCCGCGACGACGGCATCAACGTCGCCGCCGTGGCCACGGCGTTCCCGAGCGGGCGGGCCTCGCTTGCCGTGAAGCTCGTGGACACGACGGATGCCGTCTCGGCCGGGGCGGACGAGATCGACATGGTGATCGACAGGGGAGCCTTCCTTGCCGGGCACTACGGCCGGGTGTTCGACCAGATCGTCGCGGTGAAGGAGGCCTGCCGTCGGGACGACGGAAGCTACGCGCACCTCAAGGTGATCCTCGAGACAGGGGAGCTCACCACCTACGACAACGTGCGTCGGGCGTCGTGGCTCGCGATCCTCGCGGGCGGCGACTTCATCAAGACCTCCACAGGCAAGGTCGCGCCGGCCGCGACGCTTCCCGTCACCCTGCTGATGCTGCAGGTGGTCGGCGACTGGTACCGGCTCACGGGCGAGAGGATCGGGGTGAAGCCCGCCGGCGGCATCCGCACCTCGAAGGACGCGATCAAGTACCTCGTCACGGTCGCCGAGACGGTGGGCGAGGAGTGGCTGCAGCCGCACCTGTTCCGCTTCGGCGCGTCGAGCCTGCTCAACGATGTGCTGCTGCAGCGCCAGAAACTCTCCACCGGCCGGTACTCCGGCCCCGACTACGTGACGATGGACTGAAACCATGAGTTTTCTTGACTACGCTCCGGCCCCCGAGTCGACCGCGATCCTGAACCTGCGCGAGAACTACGGGCTGTTCATCGGCGGTGAGTTCGTCGAGGGCCACGGCACCCCGTTCTCGACCACCTCGCCGGCGACCGAGAAGCACATCGCCCAGATCGCGAACGCGGATGCCTCCGATGTCGACGCCGCCGTCGCCGCCGCCCGGCGCGCGTACGACCGCACCTGGTCGAAAATGTCGGGCTCGGACCGCGGCAAGTACCTGTTCCGCATCGCGAGACTCGTGCAGGAGAGGGCCCGGGAGCTCGCGGTCGCCGAGAGCCTCGACAACGGCAAGCCCATCAAGGAGAGCCGCGACGTCGACATCCCGCTCGTCGCCGCCTGGTTCTTCTACTACGCGGGGTGGGCCGACAAGCTCGACTACGCGGGCCTCGGGCCGGACCCTCGGTCCCTCGGAGTCGCCGCCCAGGTGATCCCGTGGAACTTCCCGCTGCTCATGCTCGCGTGGAAGATCGCGCCGGCGCTCGCCGCAGGGAACACCGTGGTGATCAAGCCCGCCGAGACAACACCGCTGACCTCGCTCATCTTCGCGGAGATCCTGCAGCAGGCCGACCTGCCGCCAGGGGTGGTCAACATCATCACCGGTGCCGGCGACACCGGTCAGGCGCTTGTGAACCACACCGATGTCAACAAGGTCGCGTTCACCGGATCGACCGCCGTGGGCCGTGCGATCGCGAGGTCGACGGCCGGGTCGGGCAAGAAGCTCACTCTCGAGCTCGGCGGCAAGGCGGCGAACATCGTCTTCGACGACGCGCCCATCGACCAGGCCATCGAGGGTATCGTCAACGGCATCTTCTTCAACCAGGGTCACGTCTGCTGCGCTGGATCGCGCCTGTTGGTGCAGGAGAACATCCACGACGAGGTCGTCTCCCGGCTGAAGGCACGCATGTCGACCCTGCGGGTCGGCGACCCGCTGGATAAGAACACCGATGTCGGGGCGATCAACTCCCGCGCGCAGCTCGACCGCATCCGCGAGTTGAGCAATGTTGGCGTGGACGAGGGTGCCGAGCGGTGGAGCCCGGCGTGCGAACTGCCGGATGCCGGATTCTGGTTCGCGCCGACGATTTTCACGGGCGTGTCGACGAGCCACCGGATCGCCAGGGACGAGATCTTCGGCCCGGTGCTCAGCATCCTGACCTTCCGCACCCCGGCCGAGGCGATCGCCAAGGCCAACAACACCCCCTACGGCCTCTCGGCCGGCATCTGGAGCGACAAGGGCAGCCGGATCCTCGGCGTGGCCGACAAGCTGCGCGCGGGCGTCGTCTGGGCGAACACGTTCAACCAGTTCGACCCCTCGAGCCCGTTCGGCGGGTACAAGGAGTCCGGCTACGGACGCGAGGGTGGCCGTCACGGCCTCGCCGCGTACCTCGAATCCCGCGGCTGGACCGCGCCGGCCGTCACGAAGGGAGCACGCAAGTGAGCCACCTCACCGTGCCGAAGACATTCAAGCTCTACATCGGCGGTAAGTTTCCGCGCAGCGAGTCCGGCCGCGTCTACGAGGTCGTCACTGCGAAGGGCGACTTCCTCGCCAACGCGGCGAAGGCCTCCCGAAAAGACGCGCGGGATGCCGTCGTCGCGGCACGCTCCGCCGTCCCCGGCTGGTCCAGCGCGACCGGCTACAACCGCGGGCAGGTGCTGTACCGCATCGCGGAGCTGCTCGAGGGGCGTCGCGCGCAGTTCGTCGACGAGATCCGCCGCTCGGAGGGTGTCAGCGAGTCAGCGGCATCCGCCCAGGTCGACGCCGCCATCGACGTGTGGGTCTGGTACGCCGGCTGGGCCGACAAATACGTGCAGGTGGCCGGCAACGGCAACCCCGTAAGCGGTCCCTACTTCAACGTGTCGACCCCGGAGCCGACCGGCGTCGTGGCGGTCATCGCCCCGCAGGAGTCCTCCCTGCTCGGGCTCGTGAGCGTCGTCGCCCCGGCACTCGTCAGCGGCAACACCGTCGTGGTCATCGCGAGCGAGGCTGCCCCGCTCAGCGCAATCAGCCTGGGCGAGGTGCTCGCGACCAGCGACGTGCCCGGCGGAGTGGTGAACATCCTCACCGGGTCGGCGGCGGAGATCGGGCCGTGGCTCGCAAGCCACGCCGACGTCAACGCCTTCGACCTCGCCGGGGCAGGGGACCTGGACTGGGTCGACCTGCAGATCGCCGCGGCCGAGACGCTCAAGCGCGTGCTGCCGCCCGAGGCCGGCATTCCGGCTCCCTCGGTCGAGCGCGTGACGTTCTTCACCGAGACCAAGACGGTGTGGCACACGAAGGGCCTCATCTAGGCACAGGACCCGGCACCACGACGAAGCCCCCACCTTTCGGTGAGGGCTTCGTCGTTCTCAGACGCCGTCAGTTCGGCGCGCGCGTTACCGGCAGGGCCGCCCGGGGAACTCCGGCTTGCCCGCAAACGCGGGCTTGCCTGGGACCGCCGGCTTGCCCTTGACCTCCGGCTTGCCTCGGACGGTGCAGGTCTGCACCGGAATGTCCTCGACCAGGGTGACCCGGTCCAGACTCACCGATCCCGCACCGCTGAAGCCGAAGCCGTAGCCCTGCACGTCGGTGAGGGTGAGGCCGTCGCTCGGTGCGCCGGCCGGCTGGTCCGCGGCACGGGTCAGGTCGGCGAACGGCACCGTCACCTTGCGCCATCCGGCCTGGTTATCGACGAAGCTCGTCTCGAACCGCTCGGCGGTGTCTGGCGCCTGGAACACACGGATGTAGTCCAGGGTCAGCGATTGCGGGAACACGAGATCCTCGCCAGGCGCTCCGCCGAAGTTGCCGCCGACGGCCACGTTGGTGAGCAGCGAGAACGGGTGGTCGTACACCCACTCGTTCGGTGCCACGTCGGCCGGGGTGGCCGAGTGGTACTGGATGCCGTCGACGAACCAGTCGATCCGCTCCGGGGTCCACTCGACCGAGAAGGTGTGGAACTCCTCGTACACCGGGGTGTCGAACGTGTAGATGTCGCCGAACGAGTTGCCTCCGGAGTATCCCGGTCCGTGGATGGTGCCGAAGATCTCATTGGGCAGGCGCCCGACGAACTCCATCACGTCGATCTCGCCCGTCTGGGGCCAGCCGACCTCGCGGAAGTCGTTGCCGAGCGTCCACACGGCGGGCCAGATTCCGGAGCCCTGGGGCACCTTCACGCGTGACTCGATGCGGCCGTACTCGAACTCCTGCTTCTGCTCGGTGATGAGGCGGGCCGACGTGTGCGTGCACGGTCCGTACCAGCAGTCGAGGTCGGTGGTCGCCGGGTCGATCTCGCGAGCGGTGATCACCATGTTGCCGTTGCCGTCATGCGCCGCGTTCTCGGTGCTGTCGGTGTAGTACTGCAGCTCGTCGTTGCCCCAGCCCCAGCCTCCGGTCTCGTAGGTCCAGTTGTCGGGATTGGCGGGAGTGCCCGCCGCTCCGTCGAACTCGTCGCTCCATACCGGAACCCAGCTGTCGGGCCCCTGGTCGGCGGCCGCGTTGTCAGCCACCGTCATGGTGACGGTGTCGCCGTCGCCCTCTCCGAGGTACCAGAACGACAGTCCCTCGTAGGCCGACCAGTCCTGACCGGCCGCGAAGTCGCGCGTGAGAGTCGACTCGCCGCCCGTGGTCACGTCGAGCACGTTCTCGAAGACGTCCTGTCCGGCGTAGGTGCCTGCGGCGGCCTCGCGCACCGTGAGGTCGATGTCGCCCTCAGCGTCGAAGAGCCACGGGTGGGTCTCGAAGTCGTCGATGATCGTGAAGTCGATCGGGTCGTCGTCCTGGATGCTCACGGTGGCGCTGTCCACGAAACCGAACTCGGCTCCGATCGGGTTCGACAGGTCGATGAGGAAGGTCTCGTCGACCTCGTGCTTGGCGTTCTGCAGGGTCGAGACGGTGATGGTCGCCTCACGCTCCCCGGCGGGGATGGTGATCGTGCCGCTGGCCGCGGTGAAGTCGCGGTCGAGCGTCGCGGGCAGGTCCTCGGTCGCGGTGCGTGCAGCGGACTCCGCCGTCGCGAAGTCGACGGTCACGTCGGTGGCGGAGAGCCGGTTCAGTCGCACGGTCGCGGTGGCATCTGCACCCTCGAGAACCTCGTACCCGGCGCGGTCGAATCCGACCGTCAGGGGCACCTCGGCGGCTTGGCCGTAGAGCAGCACATCGTCGTAGTAGAACGTCTGCGTGCCCGGCGTGGTGAGCGCGCCGAAGGCGAAGCCGTGCATCTCGGTGAGCCCGAGCCCGTCGTTCGGCGCGTTGTTGTTGATGTTCTTGCGCGCGATGTCGGCGAAGTCGAACTGCTGGAACTTCCAGCCGGTCCAGTTGTCGGTGTACTCGACAACGAAGCGCTCGGCGTCGTCGACGGTCGAGCCCGGGTTGCGGTTGTCCTGGATGTCGAGGAACAGACGTGTTCCCGATCCGTTGCCGTGCATCCAGAATCCGATGCCCTCGTAGGTGCTCCAGTCCTGAGTGGTCCACGCGTCGGCGGTGTCGTTGGTGAAGTTGCTCACGACGACGCCATACGACGTCACGGTGAATGCCGAGGAGAGCACGTCGTTGCCTGCAGCTTGGCCGGGCACGGCCACGGGGGACGGGACCGTGCCGAACGAGACGGTGCTGTTCGGGTCTTCGGCATTGAACCAGCCGACCGGCACCGTTCCCGCGGTGCCCGACGGAAGCGCGGCCTCGAAGTCCTCGACGAGCAGCGTGCGGCCGGTGGGCGGACCGACGACCGGGCCGTCGTTGTCGACGATCGTGATCGTCGCGGCGCTCGGGCTGCCGAGCACCGCGCCGACAGCGTTGCTGAGGGTCAACGCGAGGTTCTCGCTCGGCTCCTCGGCGTCGTCATCGATCGTGGCGACCGAGATCGTCTTCGTCGTCTCGCCGGCGGCGAACGTGATCGTGCCAGTCGCGGTGGTGTAGTCGCCGGTGCCGGCGGTACCGTCGCTCGTCGCGTAGTCGACGGTGATGGGGGTGGTGGGTGCAACATTGAGGCGCACGTTGATGTTGGCGGTGGCTCCCTCGATGACCTCGGCGGATGCGGCGGACAGTGAGACCGTGGGCGTCACCTCGGTGCCCGCGAAGAGCTCGATGTCGTCGATCTGCACCGTGGCGGTGCCGCTGACGGCGGGAACAGCGTAGCCCCACATGGTGGTGAGGCCGAGGCCGTCGTTCGGTCCCGGGTTGAAGTCGGT
The DNA here is from genome assembly GCF_040546025.1 of Marisediminicola sp. UYEF4. Taxonomy (NCBI): domain Bacteria; kingdom Bacillati; phylum Actinomycetota; class Actinomycetes; order Micrococcales; family Microbacteriaceae; genus Marisediminicola; species Marisediminicola sp. UYEF4. The sequence continues at coordinate 104,099 of NZ_JBEPNA010000003.1, forward strand.
GGAGCGGACCAGCGACGACCACGGGATCTCGATGGGGCGCCATCCGGCCACATCATCGGTGAATTGAAGTTCGAATCGCTCCGATGTGTCGGAGTTGGTCCCGCCGTCGAAGATCTCGAACTGCAGGACGGCGCCGGAGCCCGTGCCGTTCAGCATGAACCGAACGCCGTCGAAGTCGCTCCAGTCGGCCGCCGCGGGGAAGTTGTGGCCGAAGCCGGCGTAGGCGCCGGCGGGAACGTCGAACCCGTAGGAGAGAACCTTTGTCGGTTCGGTCTGGCCGGGCTTCGCCCCGGCGGTGCCCGGAGTAACGTCGACGATGCCTATCCCGGCCCCGCCGCCCCCTCCGCCATAGGAGAAGTAGGCGGGGGCGGGGGCGCCGGCCTCGAAGTCGTCGACCGTGGATACTGTCTCGGCCGCCGCGGCCGAGACACCCCCGACCGCTATCGGCACGATGAGCGCCGGCACGGCAACCGCGGCAGCGATTATCCGTGGGAGCGCTCTCAAAGTAATGGACATGTCTTCTCCGCCAGATAGTCGACGACCCCCATTGGCCGCCTCCTCTGACCGTCGTCGGCCAGATTCCGCCATCCTAGCCATGAAATCGCGTCCGCCACAAAGGTTATTTTTGCTCGACGCCAGAGGGGAACACGAAACCTCCGGCAAGTCACAGGGGTCGCGGCTAGGGTCGGAGAATGCGAATTCTGGTCACCGGTGCGACCGGTTACATTGGCGGGCGGCTCGTGCCGAAGCTTCTTGAGGCGGGCCACCAGGTGCGTGTGCTCGTGCGGAACACGGCCAAGATGCGCGATGTGCCGTGGGCGGACCAGGTCGAGATCGTGCAGGGTGACCTCGGCGACCCCGCCTCGCTCGTCGACGCAGTGGACGGCATCGAGGCGCTCTACTACCTTGTGCACGGAATGGGCGGTTCCGGCGATTTCGAGCAGGCCGAGAAGGAGTCGGCGATGAATGTCGCGCGTGCCGCACGGGCCGCGCATGTGCGCCGCATCGTGTACCTCGGTGGCCTGCACCCGGACGGCGAGTTGTCGCCGCACCTTCGATCTCGCGCCGAGGTCGGACGCATCCTCATCCGCTCCGGGGTTCCGACCGTTGCGCTCCAGGCCGGGGTGGTGATCGGATCCGGCTCGGCCGCGTTCGAGATGATCCGGCATCTCACCGACGTTCTGCCGTACATGCCCGCTCCCAAGTGGGTGCGCAACTTCATCCAGCCCATCGCCGTGCGCGACGTGCTGCACTACCTCGTCGAAGCGGCGGACCTGCCGCCCGAGGTCAATCGCACGTTCGACATCGGTGGACCGGATGTGCTGCGCTACGGCCAGATGATGAACGGCTACGCGCTCGAGGCCGGACTCAAGCAGCGGGCGATCGCCGCTCTGCCGGTGCTCACTCCGTGGCTCGCCTCGCAGTGGGTCAACCTCGTCACACCGATCCCGCGCCGCCTTGCGATTCCGATTATCGCGTCGCTGCAGTACGACTGCGTGATTCACGAGCACGACATCGCGAACTACATCCCCGCTCCAGAGGGTGGGCTGACGCGGTACCGCACCGCGGTGCGACTGGCCCTCGGCCGTGTGCGCGACGGCGAGGTCGAGACGAGCTGGCTGAACTCCTCCGTCGAGGGTGCCCCGGCGAACCTCCTCCCCTCCGACCCCGACTGGACCGGCCACACGGTCTACATCGACCTCAAGGAGAAGCACACGCAGGCGTCTCCCGAGGACCTGTGGGCGGTCATCGAGGGCATCGGCGGGGACAACGGGTGGTACTCCCTGCCCGTTGCGTGGGCCGCGCGGGGTGTACTGGACAAGCTCGTCGGGGGAGTCGGCCTGCGCAGGGGACGGCGCCACGCCGAGACCCTGAACTCGGGTGACGCGCTCGACTTCTGGCGTGTCGAGGAGATCCGGCGGGGCAGCTTCCTGCGCCTGCGTGCCGAAATGAAACTGCCGGGCCGGGCGTGGCTCGAGCTCAGCGTCGAACCGGCCCCCGGAGGCGGCTCGGACTACCGCCAACGCGCGATCTTTTTCCCCCAGGGCCTCGGCGGTCGTCTCTACTGGTTCGCGATCCTCCCGTTCCACGGCATCATCTTCAACTCGATGGCCACAAAGATCACCCAGACTGCCGAAGCGAGAGCTGAGAAGTCGGTGCCGGGCGGGGAAGAGAAGGTCATCGCGGCCTAGGGTGGAGGAAACCACACGCTGCTCTGGCGAGCGCGATTACGGGGAGGCCCTCATGAACGACGCACAACCGGACGGCGCGACGAGCGAGCACGACAACGGCCGCCAGCACGACGAGCGCGACACGGTGGCGTTCCTCGGTGACAGCCTTACCGCCGGCGGGCGCTGGGCCGATTGGTTCCCTGACCTGAACGTCGTGAACCTCGGCGTCAGCGGAAGCACGACGGATGACCTGATCAGCCAGATCGATGACGTCGTGGAGCTTCGACCGGACGAGATCGTCATGCTCATCGGCACCAACGACCTCGGCACGCGCCAGACTGTCGAGCACCTCGTGCGCAACATCGAGTCGGCGTGCGTGAGGCTGCGCAAGGAACTGCCCGGTTCGCGGATGCTGGTGCAGTCGATCCTGCCCCGTGGCCGGGAGTATGCCCCCCGTCTCCAGGATGCCAACATCCACCTTCGCCAGTTCTCCTCCACCGTGCGCGCCCAGTTCCTCGACCTGTGGCCGGCGATGGCGCTGGAGGACGGCGAACTCAACCCCGAATTCTCCGGCGATCGTCTGCACCTCAACGACGCCGGCTACGAGGCGTGGCTTGGCGAGCTGCGGCCCGCCCTCGTTCGACTGCGGGAAATGCCGCCCATGACCACCCCGATTCAGATCATCAGGCCCGACCAGTACACCCGCCCCGCCCGCTGACCCCAGCGGCGACCGCTAGCGTTGACGCGTGACCACCTATCCCACCGCCGCCTTCCGTCGCACCGCCCTCGTACCCGGAGTGCTCGCCGCGATCGTGCTCGCGGCCGGTGCCGTGCTCGTCGGCACGGAGGGATTCACCTGGATCCGCTACGTAACGAGCATCCTCGCGCTCATCATCAGCGTCTTCGCGTGGCAATCCCGGCAGTGGTGGTGGCTCCTCGGGCTGCTTCCGATCGCGGTCGCGTGGAACCCCGTCATTGTGCTCCCGTTCGACGGCGTGGCGTGGCAGGCGGTGCAGTTTGTGGCCGCCCTCGTATTCATCGCGGCGGGCCTCCTGATCAAGGTTCCCAACCCCGAGGACCGCAACCGGCGCTGACCGGTGTGGCAGGCGGGGAGAACTCGTCGCGGGCGGGGTGATAATGGAAGAAGCTAAGGGCCCGAACCAGAAGAACGGCAGCGGGCCAGGCTCAGACGATTGGGCCCCGAATGACCGACAACCTCGCGCCCGTAGTGGTGTCTTCCCTCGCCTCCCCCGGCGTGATCCGCCGCGCCGACGTCGTCGTCCGCAAGGGGATGTTCACCCTCGTCAACGGCCATCTCACGCCGCGCGAATCGATGATCGAGGATCTTCTGTTCCTCGGTTCGGTTCTTGATTCCGCTGAGATCCCGTTCTTCCTGATCCGTGACGGGGGAGACCGCCCCATCATCGCGGTCGACTTCTCGCGGCGGAAGAAGCTGCGTACTGCCCTCGCCGAGGCGTGCGCAAACGAGCCGTTCTACTCGAAGCCCGCCGGCGAGCGCGGCCGTCCGCCCGTTCTCGTGGCCGAGGGCCGACTCGCGGACGACCCGAAGGCGCGCGCCTTCACCCTCTACCGCCCGCGCATCGAGCCGCAGGGACGGCTGCGCTACGGCTCCGCGACCGGCGTCAGGGTCGAACTGTGGGAGTGGGCCGGCGACACGATCATCGCCCCCGCCGAGAACGCCCTCATGCGGAACACCCTCCTCGCCAGCGACGCGATCGAGGGCACCGTCGACCTCTTCGGGGAGACGTGGCCCACTCTTGACGGCATGTTCGACGAGCACGCGAGCGACATCGCCTTCGACATCGACATCGTCTTCTCCTGGGTCGACGGGGCGTCGATCGACTGGCAGCGCGCGCGGGCGAAGCGCATGGAGAGCTATGTCGTCGGCGAGGGCGACAGTGCCGAGGCGCGCTACCGCCAAATCGACGAGCTCAAGTACGCGCTGCGCTCGGTGCACCTGTTCGCACCCTGGATCAGGCGCATCTTCATCGTGACAGACTCGCCGGTGCCCACCTGGCTCGACGAGCACGCGGGCGTCACCATCGTGCGCAGCGAGGACTTCTTCGTCGACACGTCGGTGTTGCCGACGCACAACTCGCACGCGATCGAGGCGCAACTCCAGCACATCCCCGGACTCTCGGAGCACTTCCTCTACTCGAACGACGACATGTTCTTCGGTCGTCCGATCTCACCCGACATGTTCTTCTCTCCCGGCGGGGTCACCAAGTTCATCGAAGCGAACACGCGCATCGGACTCGGCGAGACCCACGCCGGCCGCAGCGGGTTCGAGAACGGTGCACGGGTGAACCGCCGCCTGCTCGGCGAGAGGTTCGGCAAGATCACCACGCGTCACCTCGAACACGCCGCGACCCCGCTCCGCAAGTCGGTGCTGATCGAGCTCGAGCGCGAGTTCGCCGAGGACTTCACCCGCACGAGCGCCAGCCCGTTCCGCTCGGCGACCGACATCTCGGTGACGAATTCGCTGTATCACTACTACGCGCTCATGACCGGCCGGGCCGTCACCCAGACGCAGGCGAGCGTCAAATACGTCGACACGACCATGCGCGAGGGTCTCCGCGACCTGAAGAGGCTCCTCAAGCGGCGTTCATTCGATTTCTTTTGCCTGAACGACGGAAGCTTCCCCGAAATCGACGGGGCGGAGCGGGCGACCGCGGTGCTCTCGTTCCTCGATCGCTACTTCCCGATTCCGGCGCCATGGGAACGGGCGCCGGCGGGAGAACACTCCGGTGGGCTCGGTCGCTCGGACAGCGAAGCAGGCTGAGCCCCGCGCTCAGAGGGCGGCGACAGCGGCGACCGCGGCGAGCGGGAGCACGAACGGCGGCTCCGCGGTGACGTGGGGGTTCACAGCATCCGGGATCACAACCCCGTGTTCGGCGAGGATCTCCGCGGTCTCCTCCGCTGTGACCCAGGTCGACACCGTCGGGTAGTTGCCCACGGGCACCACCGAGTGAAGCACGGTGTCGTCATAGACATGCACAAGGTTGAAGGACTGTGCTCCATCTCGACCGCGTGTGCCGCCGACCGGCACATTGAGGTCTTGGGTGTAGCAGGTGGCCGACGCGACCGAGACGGGAACCCCCGCGAACGTCGCTGTCGTCGAATAGTGCAGGTGCCCGGCGATGATGCTGCGCACATCCGAGCCCCTGATCACTTCGGCGAGCCCGTCCTGCTCACGGAGCTCCACGAGCACGGCGAGGTCGAGAACGCTCGGCACCGGTGGGTGGTGCATCGCCAGGATGGTTCCGTGCGGTGCCGGCACCGACAGCTCCTCGGCGAGCCAGTCGAGCTGCTCGTCGGAGACGATGCCGTGGTGGTGGCCCGGGACGGTGGAGTCGAGAGCGATGATGCGAAGCCCGTTGATATCGTGCACCCGGTCAACGGGATTGGAGGTCGGCAGTTGGCCGAGGAGCTCGCGGCGGAACGTGGACCGGTCGTCGTGGTTGCCCATCACCCAGATGACCTCGGAGCCCAGCCGCTCCGCGACGGGCTCGATCATCTCCCTGAGCTTGGCGTAGGCACCCGCCTCGCCCTTGTCGGCGAGGTCTCCGGTGAAGACGATCGCCTCGGGGCGGGAGCCGGATGCTTCGAGCTCTGCGACAAGCTGCCGCAGCAGCCCCTCGCTGTCAACAGCTCCGTACAGGTGGTCAGCAGCCACCAGGTGGGTGTCGCTCAAGTGCAGAATGAAATGGTCTGGCCTCGCGTACTGGGCCCTGTAACCGGACATGACACCCATCACAGCACCTAAAGCTTGCCAAGAGGTGAACAAACCCCGGAGAGTCTGGCCCCAATCGAGGGTACACTCGGAGGTCCATTGCGCGCGTTGCGGGGCGTCGATGTGGAAAATCGGCCCCCGAGCCGCGTAGTCTGTTAGCAGCGCACGACGAATCCGCTTCCCGTCCCGACCTTGTCCGCAAGTTGCTCGAGGATGGATTCCGCGCCCACCGGGAAGTGTCCGTCCTCCACCGGAGGTCGTCCGGGTCGGCACCCCAGCGGTGTACGACCATCCGGCAGGTAGAGTCAGCGCCGCATTCGTTCAGCGCGCTCAGTTCAGGAGGAACATGGCTCGGTCAGGCCAGTCGAGGACGTCCCAGCGGGGGCAGTCGCCACAGAGGACAGCATCCGGTCGCCCGTCGCAGCAGCGACGAGCGCGCCACGGCGACGAGGTCGGTCTCATCCCGGTGCTTGCGCGCGCCGTGCGGGAGATCGAGGCGGCCGCCGAGCGAGGCAAGGTGGGGCCATCGAACCGCACCAAGTTCCAGGTTGTCGCGCTGCTCGTGCGGGAGGAGCGCTCGCGTGCCAAGAAAGACACCGAGGTGACCGACTCGGAGCGGGCCGAGGTGCTCAAGCGGCTCGACGGCGTCGCCACGATTCTTGCCAAGACAGCCGCGCGGGACACCTCGCTCATCCAGCTCCTCGCCGAGGAGGTCGTGGTGTCGGATACCGCGAAGGCGCTGCGCCGCGACATGCTCATGGCATCCGGTGTGCAGATGAGCCCGGACGACCTCGTGATCACGAAGGAGCCGGTCGCTGTCGCACCGGCCGCCGAGCGCCAGGTGGTTCCGAAGTCGGTCGTTGCACGGCAGCTGTCCAACCCGTTCCTCGCCCCCGATTTCAGCCAGAGTGTGAAGGCCAAGCCGACGACCAGGCGGCTCGCCAACTGGGAGCTGCTCGAACCGCTGTTCCGCGCCTTCGAGTACGGCGCCGGCGGTCAGGCTGCGAGCATGGATCTGCCTGCCCCGACGGCGGCCGACCGCCGCGTTCCGGGCGGACGTGAGCTCTTCACCCACCAGGCCGCCTTCGTCGCGAGCGTGCGCGAGGGTCACCGTAGCTACCTGCTCGCCGACGAACCCGGACTCGGGAAGACCGCCCAGGCCCTGCTCGCCGCCGCCGCATCGAACTCCTACCCCCTGCTCGTCGTCGCGCCGAACGTCGTGAAGATGAACTGGGCGCGGGAGGTCGAACTCTGGACGCCGAACAAGACGGCGACCGTCATCCACGGCTCGGGGGAGAGCCTCGACGCCTTCGCCGACATCGTGATCGTCAACTACGACGTACTCGACCGGCACGTCGGCTGGCTGCGCACCCTCGGGTTCAAGGGTATGGTCGTCGACGAGGCCCACTTCATCAAGAACCGCGAGTCGCAGCGGTCTAGGCACGTTCTGTCGCTTGCCGACAGCATCCGCGCCCGCTCGCCGCGCGCACTCATGATCGCGCTCACGGGCACCCCGCTCATCAACACGATCGAGGACTTTCGCGCGATTTGGCAGTTCCTCGGCTGGATCGACGGCGAGAAGCCGACGGCAACCCTTCTCGACAGGCTCGAGGAAACGGGGCTCACGCCTGCCGACTTCGGCTTCTTCGCCGAAGCACGCCAGACCGTCATCGACATGGGAATCGTGCGGCGCAAGAAGCTCGACGTCGCCTCCGACCTCCCCTCCAAGCGCATCGCCGACCTGCCGGTCGAACTCGACGACGAGGTGGGGCGCTCCATCCGTCAGGCTGAGGAGGCCCTGTCGAAGCGCCTGCTCGACCGCTACAACCGTGGCCTGGCGCTCTCGAAGAACCCCGACGAGATCGACAGGGACGCGCTCGTGCGGCTCGTCGCCCAGGCCGAGCTCGAGGAGTCCAAGGCGGCGAAGACGGGCGAGAATGTCTTCACGATGGTGCGCAAGATTGGAACGGCCAAGGCGGTGCTCGCCGCCGACTACACCGCGCAGCTCGCCCGGTCGGTGGGCAAGGTGGTCTTCTTCGCGAAGCACATCGACGTCATGGATATCGCGGAGCAGACCCTCGCCAAGCGGGGCCTGAAGACCGTGTCGATCCGAGGTGATCAGACCGCCGCCTTCCGGCAGACCCAGGTCGACGCGTTCAATAACGATCCGGATGTCTCGGTCGTCGTGGCATCGCTCACCGCGGCCGGCGTTGGCCTCAACCTGCAGGCCGCGTCGAACGTCGTGCTCGCCGAGCTCAGCTGGACGAGCGCCGAGCAGACGCAGGCGATCGACCGCGTGCACCGCATCGGCCAGGAGGAGCCGGTCACGGCCTGGCGCATCATCGCGGCGCAGACAATCGACGCGAAGATTGCCGAGCTCATTGGCAGCAAGGCCGGCCTCGCCGCCCGTGCTCTCGACGGCGACGATTCTGCGGTGATCGGGGAGTCGAGCCTGCAGCTCGACGCGCTCATGCACCTGCTGCGCGAGGCTCTCGACGTTTCGGGCCAGTTGAACTGAGGTGGGGGCTCACGCGGCACCCGAACCGAAGGGGCCGCAACTTCGCGAACCGCCCACATCTGCTGCATTCGAGGGCCCGAACCCAACACGTGCGGGCAACTCGTGGAATCTGTGCGGTTCGTGTGATGAGCGGACCGTCAGCTGCCGGCCAGCGTTGTCAGGCCGCGGCGCGCTCCACCAACCGGTCGATCGCGGCGAGCGGTATCGACAACCAAGCGGGTCGGTTGCGCGCCTCGTAGACGGCCTCGTAGAGGGCCTTGTCGATCTCGAATGCATCGAGCAGCGAGCGGTTCGCCCGCAGGTCCCTGCCGGAGCGGGAGATATACCCGTCGAGGAATGCGCGCCGCGCCGCCAGCGCCCAGTCGGTCACGGACCGCCCGTGGGATTGGGCGACGGAGCCGGCGGCATAGTCAAACGAGCGCAGCATCCCGGCGACATCGCGCAGCGGGAAGTCCTCCCGTGCACGCTCGTGCATGGGGCGCATCGGCTCGCCCTCGAAATCGAGGATGATCCAGCCGCGGCCGGGCACCCAGAGCACCTGGCCGAGGTGAAAGTCGCCGTGGATGCGCTGCATGGCGGGCCAGGCGGATGTCGCGGCCCTCGTGTACACCGACTGGAGCGCCGCGCGGTGCTGCTCAATCCCCGGCACCTCCGCGACTGCCTCATCGAACCGGGCCCGCATGCTTGCGATCGTCGCGGCGATATCGTTCGGGGCGGCCGCGCGCCTCGGAAGGGCGGCGGCGAGGGTCATATGCACGTCGGCGGTGGCCTCGCCCAGGCTCCGAGCCCGCTCTGTGAAGTCCTCATCCGCTTCCGCTGCCCCGAGGGCGACGCGCCAGGCATCCTCGACCCCGGGAAAGAACTCCTGGGCGAAGGCGAGATGGCCGTGGGCGAACCCGGTCGGCTCTCCCGTGTCGTGCCACTGGCCGTTGATGTGCCCGACGGACCGTGGCACGACGGTTGAGCCTGCGCCGGCGAGGGCGCTGAGAAGCGTCACATCCGGGTTCTCGCCGTGGTGCAGCGACCGGAACACCTTGCAGATGATCGGATCGGCAGGAGTGCCGTCGAGCCCGACCATGTCAAAGATGATCGAGGTGTTCGACTGCTCGCCAGTGAGCACCCGGGAACCTCGGATTTCGACGGCGGGAGTAGTCGGCACGCAGTGTCCGCGCGCGGCTATGCCGGGCGCGCCATCGTCGGGGAGCACGGCGCCCTCGTCGAGGATGAGACGCAGGATGGCCTTCGCGCACGCTTCGTCCCGCGGACCGTCATAGATGAACCGGGTAACGCCGTTCTCCTCGTAGCTGCCGATGAGAGCGTGCTCAAGCCCGGCGACAGGCGCAGACCTTTCGGTCAGCGGCACCTGATAGAGCAGAGGACGCTCGGCCGTGTCGAGGAACAGGTGCACGGTGATGTGAGCCTGTCCGTCCGGGTCGGGCAGATCGAAACCGCCGAGCCGATCCCAGGACGGGGCCCGACCCTTGCCGGCGTACCAGCGCTGTTCGGTGATCCAGGTTGACAGGAATTCCGGCAGGGCGGTCATGGTGCCTCCAGCTGGGTAGGGCGGGTTGTGGAGAGGTGTCACGCCGCGAGGCGTGCCGTGACCTCCGCGAGCGAGGGATTGGTCGCCGACGACCCGTCCGGGAACAGCACGGTCGGCACAGTCTGGTTGCCGCCGTTGATCGTCGCGACGAGTTCGGCGGTTCCGGGAACGGCTTCGATGTCGATGTCCCGGTAGGCGATGCCCGCCTTGCTGAGCTGCGACTTCAGCCGCGTGCAGTAGCCGCACCACGGGGTGGAGAACATCGTGATGCCGCCGACGTCAGGGGTGTAGTTCACAGTCATCCCTCGAGCTTACGCGCCGCGCCTGAGACGTCGAGAACCCACGCGTACTCGAAGGCGCGCTCGCGCCACGCCTCGTACCGTCCGCTCACGCCGCCATGGCCCGCGCTGAGCTCGGTTTTCAGGAGCGCAGGTGCCCCGACTTCGCGCAGCCGCGCGACCCACTTCGCCGGCTCGACGTAGAGCACCCGGGTGTCGTTGAGGCTCGTCACGGCGAGGATCGCCGGGTAGGTGATGTCGCCGCGCACGTTCTCATATGGCGAGTACGACCGCATGTACTCGTAAACTGCGCGGTCGTGCAGCGGGTTTCCCCACTCGTCCCACTCGATCACCGTCAACGGCAGTTCGGGGTCGAGAATGCTCGTGAGCGCATCGACGAAGGGAACGCCCGCGAGGATCCCGCAGAACAGCTGCGGGGCCATGTTCGCGATGGCGCCGACGAGCAGCCCGCCGGCGCTTCGCCCCTCGGCCACCAGTTGCCCCGGGGTCGTGCGCCCCTCGGCGACGAGGTGCTCGGCGACTGCGATGAAGTCGGTGAAGGTGTTGCGCTTGGTGAGTGTCTTGCCACTCTCGTACCAGCCGCGGCCGAGCTCTCCGCCGCCGCGCACGTGCGCGATCGCGAAGAGCATCCCGCGGTCGAGCAGCGACAGGCGGGCGATCGAGAAACTTGGATCCATGCTTGCCTCGTAGGAGCCGTAGCCGTAGAGCAGGGTCGGCACCGGGCGGGAGGCGTCGACGAGCCCCTTCTTCCAGACGAGCGAGATCGGCACCCGCGTGCCGTCGGATGCCGTCGCCCAGTCCCGCGCCTGCTCATAGTCCTCCGGGAGGTAGCCGCCGAGCACGCTCTGGCGCTTGAGCAGCCGGTATTCCTTCGCGTCGACGTCGTAGTCGAAGACGGATGTCGGAGTGACGAACGAGGTGAACGTGAGGCGCAGCGTGGGGGCGTTCCACTCCGGGTTCGCGCCCACGCCCACATCGAAGAGTGCCTCGTCGAATTCGAGCTCGCGCAGGCCGCCGTACCCCACGAACGCCGCCCCGACAACCCTCGCGCTCAACGGGATGATCCCCACCCGGGTGAGGGCCTCGCGACGGTAGGACACCACGAGGTGCGAACGGAACGCATCCACCCCCTCGAGGCGGGCCTGGAGCGAATGGGGGATGACGACCAAGCGGTCACCGAGGGGGTCGGCGGCGGCGACGTCGACGAGTTCGAAGTTCTCGGCGCCGTCGTTGTGGGTGATCAGCAGCCGGTCCTCGCCGGCGACGACGGCGTGCTCGACGTCATACTCGACCCCCTCCACCCGTGGCCAGATGACGCGGAACTCTCCCGTCGGGTCGGCGGCGTCGACGTAGCGCACCTCGCTGGTGATCTTCGACCCGATGTGGATCATCAGGTACTTTCGGCTTCGGGTGCGGTCGATGCCGACCCAGTAGCGATCGTCCTTCTCGGTGAACACGGTGACGTCATCGGCCGCGGCGCTGCCGATCCGGTGCCGCCAGACGGTGTCAGGGCGCCAGGCGTCGTCGACGGTGCAGTAGAAGACATAGGCGCCGTCGAGCGAGAACAGCGCTCCCGCGGCCGTTGCCGGTATTTCGTCGATCGAGCTGGCCTCGCCCGACGCGATGTCCCTGATCCTCAGGGTGTAGCGCTCATCCCCTGCCACGTCGACGGCCCAGGCGAGCAGGGTGCCATCGGTGGAGACGTCGAAGCTGCCGAGCGAGAAGAAGTCGTGCCCCTCCGCCTCGGCATTCGCGTCGAGGAGCACCTCCTCGCCGACGAGGGGGGAGCCGGCATCCGTAGCCGGTGCGCTCCAGTCGTCCTCGCCGCTGATCGGCGCGCGACAATAGACCCCGTAGGACTTCCCCTCAACAGTGCGGGTGTAGTACCAGTGCCCCCCGCGGCGCGTCGGTACCGAGAGATCGGTCTCCTGGGTCCTGGCCTTGATCTCGCCGTAGATCTCGTCCGTCAGCGACTCGAGGTGGGCGGTGTTCGCGGCCGTCCACTCGTTCTCCGCTGTGAGGTGAGCAATGACGGCCGGGTCGTCCTTGTCGCGCAGCCACTCGTAGTGGTCGGTGAAGTCGTGACCGTGGTGGGAGCGGACGATGGGCAGCTTGGTGGCCGTGGGCGGGTTCGAATTGATCACGCTCCACCGTACCCAGCAATGGCGCCCGGATCACTCCGCGATGAGAAGCTTCCAGCGGATGAAGGCATCCGGGTCGATCGGCAGCCGCGACCAGACGGAGTGCTGGCGTAGCCCGACGGCGGCATCGAGCGCGCGGAGGATGCGGCGGTCGGCGGGCGTCAGCTCGTGCCGGGTGCCGATCGGGTCGTGGACGAATGAGACGAGGAACGCGGCGTTTCTGGCGTGCACGAACGGCTCGGTAGTGCTGGATCCAAATTGGGCGGCCTCGTAGACGATGGATGCGAGCAGGCTCGGCAGCGGAACGGACGGTGCCCGAAGTCCCTTGCTCGCACCGCGGGGTTCGCAGCGTTCGAGCGCCTGGTCGCCGCCGCTCAGCGAGGTAATGCCTGTCACATCGACGATCCATTGCTGCGGGAGGTCGGTGCGCGATCCCCGTTCTGCCGGTCGACTGAACCGGAACTCCGTCGAGACAGAAGGCTCCTCGAGCACGAATCCGAGTTCGCGCAGGCAGCGGATGACCGTCGGCATGGCGCTCGCCGTCGTCACCAGGCGACCGAGTGGCCGCGCGGAGTGGCTGACCAGCTCGCAGTCGCCGTCGTGGGCGAGGGCGTGGGCCATCGCGGCGTGCCCTCCCACGAGCACCCAGGAACCCTCGTCGAGCAGCGCGCTCAGGTCAAGAATGGTGTCCCAGAGCTCGTCAGGCCAAACGGTGGATTCCGGAACGGCAAAAGCAATACTCACTGCACGACCCCCATCGATGCTGTGACGCGCAACTGGCGCCCCCGGGGACCATCTAATCGCAGCGGCGGGGCTTCGCGCTCCCCCCGTTCGGGAATGAGGGTGGCGATCCCCACTGTCGCGGCGATCGGTCCTACGCTATTGATCACGACGCCTCGAGCAACGGTGGAGCCTCCCCGGTTCGGGCGCGGGATCGGTGGCACGAGCATGTCAATGACGACGCACGAGGAAATCGAGCGCAAGTACGAGGTCGACGAGGATGCGTCGGTTCCGGACCTCTCCGACATCGCGACGGTGGAGCCGGCGGGGGAGCTGCTCCTCACGGCCGACTACTTCGACACCGACTCCGGCGACCTCGCCGCGCACCTCGTCGTGTTGCGACGTCGCGTCGGCGGGGGCGACGAGGGGTGGCACATCAAGTTCCCCGCTGCGGTCGGGCGCACCGAGCTGCACTGGCCGCTGTCGATCGGAGCGGCGGAGGACGCGTACCACGACGCGCCCGCCTCGGTGCCCGCCGAGGTGATCGCGCCTATTCTCGCGCTCGTGCGCGCGAGACCGCTTCGGATCATCGCCCGCCTGCACACGCGCCGCACAGCGCTGCACCTCGTGGGCGATTCGGGACAACGACTGCTCGAGCTCGCCGACGACCGGGTTGAGGCGAGCGATGTCGCCGCGGGCACGCTCAGGATCTGGCACGAGTGGGAGACCGAGCTGCTCGGTGGCGCGCCCGAATCGCCGCAGGCGCGCTCCGCCCTGCTCGACGCGGTGGAGGAGCGGCTGCTGGCCGCCGGGGCGCGGCCGGCCGCGAGCGCGTCGAAGCTCGCGACCGCGCTCGGTCGAACTAGCCTCGCGCCGGCGCAGCAGGCTGCGTCACTTGACCGGGCGAGCCCGGCATCCGAAATTCTCCTCGCGGCGATCGGCGCCCTCGTCGCGGACATCGCCAGGATCGACCCGCTCGTGCGGCTCGACCGGCCCGACTCGGTGCACCAGTTGCGCACGAGGGTCAGGCGGCTCCGGAGCTTGTTCGTCTCGTATCGCCGCGTTTTCAACCGCGCGGTGACCGACCCGATCCGCGATGAGCTCCAGCACCTCGGGGTCGTGCTGGGCGAGGCGCGGGATGCCGAGGTGATGCGGGATCGCGCGCGCGCGCTGATCGCCGACCACGACGCGCTCGTGGCCGGACTCGGCACGCGACTCGTCGACGGCTGGGCGGGCGCGTACTCCGATGCGCACGGGCGCGTGCTGGCCGAGCTGTCGTCGCCGCGGTACCTGGCTCTGCTCGACTCGCTCGACGAGTTCCTCGCCCGCCCGCCGCTCGCCGAGGACGCCTTCGCGTCGGCCCGCACGGCGATTCCACCCGCGTTGGCGCGGGACCTGAACCGGGTGCTGCGCACCGCGAAGGCCGCGGATGCTGCCCAGACAGAGCCCGAGCGGATCGAGCTTCTGCACGCCACACGCAAGGCCGCGAAGCGACTGCGCTATGCCGCCGAGGCCGTCAGCGCTGGCGTCGGCGGCGTGTTCGGCCGCCGGGTGCGCACGGTGGCGGCGGCCGCGGAGGCCATCCACGACCTGCTCGGCGAACATCGCGACAGCTCGCTCATGCAGGAGTACCTGCGGGCGACCGCTCGCTCGGGCGAGCACGCCTTCGACTACGGGGTGCTGCACGAGGTCGAGCGGCACGGCGCGGCGCTGTGCCTGGCCGACTACCCCGGGGCGCTCGACGACCTCAAGCGGCTGCGCTAGCGGGCGCGCCCGGCGCGATCTGGCTGCGCCGCGCGAGCGTAAGAGTGACTTTTCGCCGAGTGTGCCTCGTCTCGCCGAGTGTGCCTCTAGCACGAGGCTCTCTCGGCGCGAATGGTCACACTGGGCGTGCGGATGCCCAAGCGCGACGCCTCGGTGCAGGTCCCAGGCAGCATGCCCGCCGCAATGGGCACGCGCCGCGCGTAGTGGCTGCGCCGCGCGTAGTGGCTGCGCCGCGCGAGCGTCAGCGTGACTTTTCGCTGAGTGTGTCTCTTTTCGCCGAGTGTGCCTGCAGCATGAGGCTCTCTCGGCGCGAATGGTCACACTGGGCGTGCGGATGCAGAGGCGCGACGCCTCAGTGCAGGTCCCAGCCGGGGATGACCTCGAAGGTGGACTGCTGGCCGATTCCGCGCTCGAGGAACGCGACGAGGTCGTCGAGCGCGCGCCGGGAGCCAGGCACGGCCCGAGGGTAACGCGCCCACTCGTCGGCAATGTCCCGGTATTCCGTCTCCCGCACCGCGACGCCGGAGCGACGCATCGCGGCCTCGAGCTCGACGACACCGGCCCGGTCCGCCGCCGACTGCGACGCCTGCAGCAGTGTCGTCGGGAGACCGGCGGGCTCGAGACCAGGTATCCCCGGAGGTGCGACGAGAACGAGGCGCGACGCCGGCAGCATCCTGCTCGCCCGCACACCGTCCTCCGCACGATCGCCCTCGGCAACGACGGCGCCGAGTCCGACATCCAGCCCCCGCTCGCGGGCGATCCCGCTCGCGTGCTCGATCGCCGAGGCCGCATCCTCGTCCACCCCGGCGACGTAGGCGAGGCCGGGCAGGCGGGCGGCGATCGACCCCGCGAGCCAGCGGAGCCCCGACGGGTGTCCGCTGAGGCACACAACGAGGCACCTGGCCGCCGAGCCGTCACTCTGCCAGAGCGTGCCCTGCCCTGAGCGCACTGCCGAGACCCCGCGCACGCGGGGGGATGCCGCGGCGGCAGCGAGTCCGGGGGCGCGGCGTTCCGCCCACCGGGCGAAGCTGAGAAGGTGGCTGGCCATGGTCGGTCCTCGAGTCGATGGATGCGGAGGTGCGGCCGGTGCTACGCGACGCCCTGGCCGGGCTGGACCTGCTCACCCGGAAGAGGAGGCGCCGGGGGAGTGCCGTCGCCGAACGGGCGTCCGCCGAGCGATTCCCTGCCGTGCGGGCTCAGCCAGCCTGACAGGTCGGGACCCTTGGGTACGATTCCGGTCGGATTGATGTCGGTGTGCACGAGGTAGTAGTGCTGCTTGATCTGCACGAAGTCGATCGTGTCGCCGAAGCCGGGGGTCTGGAACAGGTCCTTGGCGTAGGAGTACAGGGCCGGCATCTCGCTGAGCTTGTTGCGGTTGCAACGGAAGTGCCCGTGATAGACCGCGTCGAACCGGACGAGCGTCGTGAACAGCCGCACGTCTGCCTCGGTGATGGTGTCGCCGACGAGGTATCGCTGGTCCGCGAGCCGCGCCTCGAGGGCATCCAGCCTGTCGAACAGACGGTCGTACGCGTTCTCGTAGGCACGCTGCGAGCCGGCGAACCCGGCACGGTACACGCCATTGTTGACATCGCGGAAGATGACATCGTTGATGTCGTCGATCTCCGCGCGCAGCTCGACCGGGTACAGGTCGGGCGCCCCGTCCCGGTGCAGCGCGCTCCACTCGGTCTCGAAGTCGATGGTGATCTGCGGGTAGTTGTTGGTGACGACTTTTCCGCTCGCGATCTCGACGATCGCGGGGACGGTGATTCCGCGGGGGTAGTCCGGGAATCTCGCGAGGTAGGCCTGCTGAAGCCGCTCGATCCCGAGCACGGGGTCGAGGCCGCCGGGATCGAGGTCGAAGATCCAGCTGCGCTCGTCGTGCGTCGGTCCGGGCATCCCGAGGCTGATGGCTTCCTCGAGCCCGAGCAGGCGCCGCACGATCGCGGTGCGGTTGGCCCACGGGCAGGCCCTGGCCGCGACGAGACGGTACCGGCCGGCCTCCGCGGGCCAGCCGTCCCGCCCATCGACGGTGATGCGGTCCTCGATGTAGGCCGTGTCGCGCGTGAACTCCGCGCCGGGGGTGACGTAGGAGCCCTGGGTGGGCTGGATGTCTTCGGTCATTTCGCCAGCCTAAGCAGTGCTGTCTGCAAACTAGTCGCGGCGTCCGGCGAGGTAGCGGTTGAATTGCGCCGTGAGGTCGGCCTCGGATGCGCGGGGGGTTCCGTCGACGGCGGTCACCGGCGCGGCGTGGCGCACGCTCGACACGAGCCAGACGGCGTCCGCCGAGTGCAGATGTTCGGTGGTCGTCAGTTCGAGGGCGGTGGGGATGCCGTGCTGGGCGGCGAAGGCGAAGAGGCTGTCCTGGGTGGTGCCGTCGAGGATCGCGAGACCTGGACCGGGCGTGACGAGCCGCCCGTCGCGCAACAGCAACACCGTCGAGGTCGGGCCCTCGAGCACGACGCCGTCGGAGCTGACGAAGATCACGTCGTCGGCTCCGCGCCGCTGTGCCTCGCGCAGTGCCGCGCTGTTCACCGCGTAGGAGAGGGTCTTCGCTCCCTGGAGGAGCCACGGCGAAATGCTCGCGACATCGTGCCGGTAGCCGCGATCCAGCGTCACCACGCGCAGCCCGTCGCGTCGTGCCGCAGCGAAGTCCGAACTGGCGAAGCCGTGCACCCATCCGGTCGGGCGGCCGTCGCCCTCAATGCCGCGGGTGTAGATCGTCTTGATCGCTGCTTCGCGGTGGCCGGCGAGGGAGTCGGCCACCGCGGTAATCGCGGCCCGCCATGTATCGAGGTCTGGTTCGGGCAGGTCGAGGGCGGCCGCCGACCGCGCGAAGCGGCGCAGGTGTGCCTCGAGCGCCTGCGGGGTGCCCGACACCGCCCCGATCGTCTCGAAGATGCCGTCGCCGCGGGTGATCCCGAGGTCGCGCACGCCGATATGCACCGCGTCGGGGTCGACGAGCCGGAGCGGGGCCGCGCCGTCGAGACTCGCCGGCGCATGCCGGGAAGGCTGGTTCAGGATCGCGAGGGTGGATGCCGGAGTGGTGCTCATCGCCTCAGCTTAGGGAATCTGCGTCGGCCCGCCGGCTGCGTCATGCTCGGCTGGCGCCGGAACGACTCGACACAGATGTTCGCGGGACCGCCGGTCCACACCCGCCGCATCGGCCGAAAGTTGGGTAACTACGACTCGCCCAGTGCGCAGATACGGTGTGTTCACCGGCAGCACCAGCCAGTTTGTACCCCGAATTCGCCCAATTTCCCTTACCGGGGTCCCCCTTTATGTGGACCCCCGGTCTGGGGGCCGCGCGCTCGGGCACGCGCTGCCTACAGTAATACCAGCAACTTAGCCGGGGGGCTAGGGATGACGGCGGCTCGTGGTCGGCATCGGATCGCGGGGGCGATCGGATGCGGACGTCAACGACTACCGGCCGCCGTCATCACTGCGAGAAGGGCCGCTGCTTCGGGAGCATCGGCATCCTTCTGTTTCGCCGCAGACGGGGGTCTGGGGTTAACGAGAACGGGGGCGGGAACCGCGGATCATGACGGTTCTCGCCCCACTTCTCGATCCATCACGATGACGTCGCGGTCACGGATCGAAGCGCCCTGACCCTCACGACTCGGGAATCGAACTCAGGCGTCGGGCGCTTATGCAGCGAGAGTACGCCGACAGTCGAGAATGCTGGTACCCCTTGACTTGATCGCGGGAGGCGGGTCGAGGTCGCGGCGATCAGAGCAGACGCGGGTGTTGTTCACTGGCGCGTATGGGGATTACGCTCACGCGAGCGAATAACACCCGCGCGAGAGTGCGGGCGGCCAGGACACTCGCGGCGGGCGCGGAGCTAGCTCTTGTCGCTGCTGCCCTCGCTGCTGGCTGCGGTGTCGTTCTCTGTGCTCGAGTCGCTGCCCGTGACCTTGTCGGCGACGCCCTTCGCGGCCTCAGCGACCTTCTCGCTCACGTCCTTCGCGGTGTCGGCGATCTTCGACGCGGCATCCACCGCTCCGGCGGCGGCGACCTTGGCGCCCTCGGAAACCGACTGGCCGGCGATCTTCGACGTGCCCGCGATCTTCTCCCCAGCTGCCTTGGCTCCCTCGGCAGCGACTTTCGAGCCCTCGGCGATCTTCTGCGCGGCGACCTTGGCGCCTTCGGCAACCTTGTCCGCGACGATAGGGGCGTTCTCCTTGACGAAGTCTTCCGCTTCGTGAACGACCTTCTGCACGCGTGGGTCCTCCCACGCCTCGGTGCTCTTCGCCTTGAGGCGCTCGTAGGGCGCCCGGCCCGATCGGGCGCCGAGTACATATCCGGCGGCGAGCCCGACGATGAAAATCAGTTTGAGGCGCATTGCGGAATCCTTTGGTCGAAAACGATCTCGTGTGTGACGCGTGGTTCTACGCTACTTCGTACCCGCCGAGCGTGCGACCACGGACGGGCCGACGGACGTGCACGCCGAACTTATCGCCCCAGCGAGTTCAGGAATCGGCGGCGCCAGCGAAGCACGGGTTGCTCTCGAACCCCGTGCACGGCCACAGTGTGCATCGCCCGCTTGGTGCGGATCAGCATCGACACAGGTCCGGAGAACGGGCGGGAGGAGATCCCCACCTCGAGCCGCCGATCGACAAGCACGGTCGAGGCGGGGCCGAGATGGTAGCTCAGGTCGAAGTCGTCGTGCACGTCGGGGTCGTCGCGGTGCACTCCGGCCGAAACCTCGCGCCAGACGCACGCCCTGATGGCAAAGTTCGACCCGAACAGCGGACGATGGGCGAGGGCGCCGTGCGCCAACACGAAGTAGGCGCGCATGTAGAAGACGTCGGCGAGTGCGCGGCGCACGGGTCCCAGCTTGTAGAAACGTCCGGGGCCGGTGATGGCCGCGGCCTCCGGATGCGCGTCGAGTTCGCTCGCGATGCGCTCGAGCCAGTCGTCGCCGGGTCGGGAGTCGGCGTCGCAGCGGGCGATGACGTCGCCGCTCGCGTGATCGAAGCCCGTCGCTGCGGCGGCCCAGATGCCTTTCCTGCGTTCCGGAATCACGGTCGCTCCGTGCCGCAGGGCGACCAGCGCGCTGTCGTCGGAGCTGTCGTTGTCCACCACGATGATCTCGAGCGCGGGGATCGTCTGGCCTGTGAGGGCAGACAGGCAGAGGTCGAGTTCTCGCGCGTCGTTTTTGACAGGCACGACGACACTGATTCTTGTCACGTAGTTTCCCGCGCGACATCGGCCGCGTTCTTGTCTGGTCTCCATCCGCGCCAGGCGGGATGACGCAGTCGTCCTGTCGACGTCCACTCGGCGAACTCTACCTCTCCGACGAGCGTGGGGGCGAGCCAGTGCGCGTCGGCCGCGTCGCCCCGTGGTACGTCGTCGAAGGGGGACTCCCGGCATTCCAGCCCACGGAAGCGGGCGGCGAGCTCGTCGAGGGCGCGGTCGCTGAATCCGCTGCCGACGCGCCCGACGTAGTGCAGGGAGCCGTCGCCGGGCACGCCGAGCAGGAGCGAGCCGACCGAGCCGGCGCGGTGCCCCCGGCCCGGGCGCCACCCGCCGATGACGACCTCCTGGGTCAGGCTGTTCTTCACCTTGATCCAGCTGCGGGAGCGCCGTCCCTCCGCGTACGTGCTGGCGCGTTTCTTGGCGACGATGCCCTCGAGGCCCAGCTCGATGCTCGCGGCGATGGCCGCGTCGGCATCCCCGTCGAACACGGGCGACACCTCGATCGGGCCGCGCCCGGTGACACCTTTCTCCAGCAGCGCCCGGCGATCGGACCAGGGCCGCCCGATGAGGGACTCGTCATTCGCCTCGAGCAGGTCGAACACGACGAAGCGAGCCGGATGCCGCCTGGCCGCGGCCCTGGCGTCGCCGCCGCTGAGGTTCATCCGGGTCTGGAGCAGGCCGAAGTCGGGCCGGGCCCGGGAATTGAACACGACGATCTCGCCGTCGAGCACCGCTGTGCCGTGCTCGAGGAGGGAATCGTCCACCGCCTCGCGCATCTCGGCGAGGTCGGGGTAGCTCCCGGTCAGGTCGTTGCCGTTGCGGCTGGTGAACGTCACGGCATCCGGTCCGACGGCGGCGATCGCGCGGATGCCGTCCCACTTCATCTCGATCGCCCAGTCGTCGTCGTTCTCGTTCACGTCGGCGCGGGTTCCGAGCGTCGCGAGCATCGGCGCGCTCGCCCTGCGCGCAGTCGCGGACGGCGACGTGCTCGGCGCGCGCTCATTCGTCCCCGGCCCCACGGCCCTGGAGCGAGGGGAGCGCATGAGGTGGATCAGCCACTTGTCGTCGCCCGTGTGGATGAGCGCGTACTTGTTGGTGCCGTGACTCTCGCCGTGCACGGTGACGATGACCTCCTCGCCCTCGCGCCACTTCTCGAGTTCGTAGGTTCCGGCGTCCCAGATCGTGACTTCCCCGGCGCCATACTCACCCGGCGGGATGATGCCCTCGAAGGTGCCGTACTCGAGGGGATGATCCTCGGTCTGTACGGCGAGGTGGTTCGTGCGCGGATCGCTGGGCATGCCCTTGGGCAGCGCCCAGCTCACGAGCACCCCATCGTGCTCGAGCCGGAAGTCGAAATGCAGCCGGCGGGCGTGGTGCTCCTGAATCACGAAGCTCCTGCCGTCCGTGGCCGGGGCGGTGGACTCCGGCACGGGCTCCGGCGTCTTCGACCGGTCGCGCATGCTCCGGTACTTGTCGAGCCGGTCTTTGGATTCGGCGGTCGGCTCGAAGTGCGCCATTCGTCGTTGGGTCGGCTCGAGCGCCGCGAGGTGGCCGGCGCTGAGCCCGGCGAGCGGGTCGCCGTGACGGGAGAGCCGGTCGAGCACGTCGCGGTAGTCGAGCTGAGCGAGTCGGGGCGACGAGAGCTCGCGCCAGGTGCGCGGCGCCGCCACCGTCGGCCGGAGGCGCCCCCGCAGCGAGTAGGGCGTGATCGTGGTCTTGCTCTGGTTGTTCTGGCTCCAGTCGACGAGCACCTTGCCGCCCCGCAACGCCTTCTTCATGTCGCTCACGACGAGGTCGGGATGGTCGGCCTCGAGAGCGCGGGCCAGTTCGCGCGCGACGCGCGACACCGCCTCGGAGTCCTGGCCTCCGTCGAGCGCGGCGTAGAGGTGGATGCCCTTGCTCCCGCTCGTCACCGGCATCGGATCGAGCCCCATCCCGGTGAGGATCCTCCGCGCGAGACGAGCGACCTCGGCGCACTCCGCCAGACCGGCACCGTCACCGGGGTCGAGGTCGAGCACGAGCCGGTCGGGGTGGCGCACGAGCCCGGTCCGGCCGAACTGCCACTGCGGCACGTGCAGTTCGAGGGCGGCGGACTGGGCCAGCCAGGTGAGGGTCGCCCGATCATTGACCAGGGGGTACTCGGTGACACGTTCGCGGTGCGCCATCCGTCGGCGCTGCACCCAGTCGGGAGTGCTGGCGTCAAGGTTCTTCTGGAAGAACGAGGGCTCCGGATGCTCGCGTGTGCCGACTCCGTGCACCCAGCGCTTGCGCGTCACAGGCCGATTCGCCGCGTGGGCGACAAGCACGTCGGCGACTCGCGAGTAATAGTCGAGCACGTCGGCCTTCGTCGTGCCGGTCTCGGGGTAGAGGACCTTGTCGAGGTTGGTGAGGCGGATGCGGCGGCCGTCCACGGTGACGATCGTCGGCGCCGACCGGATGGCCTCGATTCGGGACATGGCTCATCCTCACCGGGCACCCGCCCGGGGGCCACCCCCTTGACCGTGCGGTCGGGAGCAACACGGGGTTCCGCCAGACGAATTCGCGTCGCACAATGGTGCACATGCGAGCGATCTGGAGCGGCGCGATCACCTTTGGCCTCGTCAACGTGCCGGTGAAGCTGTACAGCGCCACCGAGGACCACGACGTGAAGCTGCACCAGGTGCACGATGACGACGGCGGGCGCATCCGCTATCAGCGGCGCTGCGAGGTGTGCGGCAAGGTCGTCGACTACGAGCACATCGACAAGGCCTTCGACGACGGGGAACGAACGGTCGTTCTCACCGACGAGGACTTCGATGCGCTTCCGGCGGAGAAGAGCCGGGAGATCGACATTGTCGAGTTCGTTCCGACCGAGCAGATTGACCCGATCAGGTTGGACCGCAGCTACTTCCTCGAGCCGGCGTCGAAGTCCACCAAGGCGTACACCCTGCTGCGCCGCACCCTCGAGGAGACCAACCGCACCGCCATCGTGCAGTTCGCGCTGCGGCAGAAGACCAGGCTCGGGGCTCTGCGGGTGTATGACGACGTGCTCGTTCTGCAAGCGCTTCTGTGGGATGACGAGGTGCGCGAGGCATCATTCCCATCCCTCGACGAGCCCGTGTCGATCTCGGCGAAGGAACTGGAGATGTCGGAGGAGCTCATCCGCAGCTTCGAGTCCGACTTCGAGCCGGAGAGGTTCAGCGACAACTACCAGGACCAGTTGCGCAGGCTCATCGAGGCGAAACTCGAGAGTGGCGTGGCCATCGGCACGGAGGCGACCTTCGGGGAGAAGCCCCGGGACGCGGGCGGCGGCGAGGTACTCGATCTCATGGAGGCGCTGCGCAAGAGCATCGACAAGTCGCGTGCCTCCAGCGGGCAGGAGAGCACGGGTGCTCGGCGATCACCGCGGGCGACGAAGCCGAGAGGCAAGGCCGCATCCGGTTAGGTGCTCGTTTGTCGCGGATGCGTACCCCACAGGGGTACAAATCGGCGTACCATCGTATGTGGACCCGGATTCAGCCGGGCGATGAGTGTCAACAGTCACCTCGAGGCGGTCAACCCGCGTCGCCAGCTGCGGGGCGACAACGAGGCCGGCGTTTCGGGACACCGGCATCCGGTTCGTGCACTGCGCACTCGATGGGCCGACCTGGCTTACCGCTCCTTCAGAGCCAGGTCCGCCGCCCTCCCCTCGCCAAGTGCCGATCATGAGCGCGAGCGGGCCCCGTGGTGGCAAACCATTGATCGCGGGCCGTCAGCGGTTCGCCGACCGCCACAGGTGCATGCCGACGTAGCTGCGCCAGGGGGCCCAGCGCTCGCCGTGCGCGGCCAGTCCGGGCCTCGTCGCCGGGAGCCCGAGGAGGGCGGCGCTTCGCAGCATCACAAGGTCACCGCTGATGAGAACATCCGGGTTGCCGAGCACCCGCATCGCCACATAACCGGCGGTCCACGGGCCGATACCGGGCATCGCCACGAGCCTCGCAATCAGTTCGCTCGCCGGCATCCCCACATCGATGACGAGCGATCGGTTCGCGAGCGCCTCGGCCACCCCGATGATCGCCGCGACCCTCGGCGCCGGGCCCCTCAGCACCCGTCGGCCCTCGTCGGCCAGCTGGGTCGCGGTGGGGAACAGCCCGCTGTCGCCGCACAGGTCGAGGCAGATTCGCGCGAGCACAGTGCGCGCGGCGGCCACCGACACCTGCTGGCCGATGAGCGTGCGGAACAGGGTCTCCTCCGAGTCGAGGCTGCCGGGCAAGCGCACGCCGGGGTTGCGGGCGACCGACGGGGCCAGCGCCGGATCTCGGGAGAGGGCCTCGTCGATTGCCGCAGCGTCTGCATCGAGGTCGAACAGGCGCCGCACGCGTGCGACGAGGGTTGAGAGGTCGGCGACGTTGTCGAGCCGGGCGGCGCAGGTGACGACGCTCTCCCCGGCGTGGCCCCGGTCGAGTCCGAGCTCGATCATCGCTGTGCCGCGAGGAAGGCGCACTCGTCGGGCGTAGTGCATCGCGCCTCCCGATTCCACCCCCGGGATCGCGTGATCGGCGAAGAAGCGCAGGAGGCCCTCGCCATCGAACGGCGCCCGCGCGGGAAGGCGTAGCGTCACGGCCGTCGACTCTCCAGCGGATGACCGGTTCGGTGCGGGGGCACGCTGCGCGGAAGCTCGAAGCTGCGTCGGGGTGCGTTCGTACACGGCGGCGATCGTCTCGTTGAACTGGCGCACGCTCGAGAATCCGGCGGCGAAGGCGACATCGGCGATCGGCAGGTCGGTCGCCGCCAACAGGGTCCTCGCGGTCTGCGCCCGGTGGGCGCGGGCGAGGGCGAGGGGGCCGGCCCCGAGTTCCTGCACGAGCACCCGGGTCAGATGGCGCGGCGTGTAGCCGAGGGTCTCTGCGAGCCCCGGCACGCCGCGCCGATCCACCGTGCCGTCCGCGATCAACCGCATCGCGCGCGACGCGAGGTCGTCACGCGAATTCCACTCCGGAGAGCCGGGCACGGCGTCCGGCTGGCACCGCTTGCACGCCCGCAACCCCGCCTCGTGAGCTGCGGCCGCGGTGCGGTAGAAGGTGACGTTGCTCGCCTTGGGGGTCAGTGCGGGGCAGCTGGGACGGCAGTAGATTCCGGTCGAGCGAACCCCCGTGATGAATTGGCCATCGAAACGGGCATCCCGGCTCGACACCGCCAAGTATCTCGCGGCGAAGAGTGGATCGGCCGGACCGACCGCGGCGGTGATGCTCACCCATTGACTGTTGCACGGTGTGGCGGCCATCGCCAGCGGAAATCGGACATGACCGCGCCTGGCCGGGCACGCGGAGTTCTGCACCCGTTCTGATCTACAGTGAAACGAAATGGACCCCCAACACGCAGGCGTCGTCGTCATCGGCAGCGCCAACATGGACATCGTCGTCACGGTGGACCGCGCGCCGTCGCCCGGTGAAACGGTGCTCGCAGACCCCGCCGCCCTCTACCCCGGCGGAAAGGGCCTGAACCAAGCCGTCGCCGCCGCCCGGGCCGGGGCACCCACCACGTTCGTCGGCGCACTCGGCACCGACGACCACGGCGACGCACTCGCCGGGGTCCTCGCCGCGGACGGCATCGGCGCCGATCTCGTGCGGCGCTCCACGGCGCCCACTGGGCAGGCGTTCATCGTCGTGGATGGCAACGGCGAGAACACCATCATCGTCGCATCCGGCGCGAACGCGACGATGCTCACCCTCACGAGCGAGGCACGGACCGCGATCGCCGAGGCGGCGGTGCTGCTCATGCAGCTCGAACTCCCGCTCCCGATCGTGCTCGAGGCCGCGGCGGCCGCACGGAGGGCCGGCACCACGGTCATGCTCAACGCCGCACCGGCCCGGCAGCTGCCCGACGAGCTCCTCGACAACCTCGACTACCTCATCGTGAACGAGCACGAAGCGTGCCTCGTCGCCGGCGACGACGATCTCGATCGCGCCTCCGGCGCGCTCGCCGCACGCGTGCCCCGGCTCATCGTGACGCTCGGCTCGCGGGGGTCGGTGCTCTACGCCGGCCGTGCTGAGGCGGGACGGGTTGCCGCCCCTGTCGTGACCGCGGTCGACACCACCGGCGCCGGCGACACCTACTGCGGTGCGTTCGCCGCCGCGACCGCACAGGGGAGCGAGCTGATCGTGGCGGCGGCATTCGCGACCGCCGCCGCTGCGCTGTCGGTGCAGACGCTCGGGGCGGTACCGTCCATCCCCACCCGTGCGCGCATCGAGGCGATGATCGTGACGGCGTCGGGATGACCACGCCGTCACGCGGTCCGAGCGACGGTGCCGCGGTCGTCGCCGCCCTGCGCGCCGCCCTCGGCGACGCGGTCTCGGTCGAGATCGGCGCCCTCGAGGCCGCGCGAGCAGACAGATCCGGGCATCGCTCGCTGTGCGCTCCTCTCGCCGTCGTCTTCGCGGGCTCGATCGCCGACGTGCAGGCGACCCTGAGGATTGCGACCGCGCACGAGACGCCGGTCGTGACGCGAGGGGCGGGCACCGGGCTCGCCGGCGGGAGCATCGCCGGCCTCGGCGAGATCGTCCTGTCGACGATCCGGATGAATCGGGTGCTCGAGATCGCGCCCGCCGACGAACTTGCCGTTGTCGAGCCGGGCGTCATCAACGCCGACCTGAACGTCGCCCTCGAGGGCCACGGACTCTGGTTCGCCCCGGACCCTGCGAGCAAGGCCATCTCGACGATCGGCGGCAACATCGCGACCGGCGCCGGGGGCCTGCTCTGCGCGAAGTACGGCGTGACCCGCGAGGCGGTGCTCGGCCTCAGGGTCGTGCGCTCCGACGGCACGCTGCTCGAGCTCGGCCATCGCAGTGTGAAGGGGGTCACCGGGCTCGACCTCACCGCTCTGATGATCGGCTCAGAGGGCACGCTCGGCGTGATCGTCGAGGCGACCGTCAAACTCCTGCCGGTTCCGACCGGGTTAACGTGGACCATCGGCGCCTGGTTCGCCGACGTGCGCACCGCGGCTGCGGCATCCGCGGCCATCACCGCCGCCCGTGTTCGCCCGGCGGTGATGGAGCTGCTCGACGCGCGCGCCGTCGAGTTGATCGGCGCCCACCTGGGGCTTCCCGTGCGGGATCGCCGGGCGTACCTGCTCGTGCAGACCGACGGTTCGGCCAGCGAGTCGGAGGCGGCCCTCGCCGCATCGATCATCACCGAGCTGGGCGGGGACGCGAGCCTCACCGACGATCTCGTCGCGGGGGAACGGCTGCTCGCGATCCGCCGGGCCTTCCACCCCGCGATGGAGGCCTACGCCCGGCTGGGGGCCGGGACGGGGCGCGGGAGCGTGCTCATCGAGGATGTGGCGGTGCCCAGATCCCGGCTCGCGGAGATGTTCGACGCGATCGGTGACATCGAATCGCGGCACGACCTCGTCATCCCCACCGTCGCGCACGCCGGCGACGGCAACCTGCATCCCAATTTCCTCTTCGGGGGAGATGTGATCCCCGATCGCGTCTGGGCCGCCGCAGGCGAGCTGTTTGAGGTGGCGCTGGCCCTCGGCGGCACTCTCACCGGTGAGCACGGGATCGGCCTGCTCAAGAAGCGGTGGCTCGGTGACGAACTCGGCTCGGAGCAGCTGGCCCTGCAGAGGCAGATCAAGGCCGTCTTCGACCCACTAAACATCCTCAACCCCGGCAAGGTCTTCTCATGAATTCGAACCCCGCATCCGACAGCGCCGGCGACTACCGCCCCATCGCCACCAACCCGCATCCGGTTCCGGCCGCGCCCGTCACCGTTCCGCGCCCCAGGGCCGATCCCATTTTTGTGGTCGCGACCCTCGGCTTTGCCCTGCTCGCAATAGTGGGCGTGGCCGTCGCCGCGTACCTCGTCTATGCGCTCGGCACCGGCGCCGCGGCAGTCGCGTTCGTCCTGGCACTCGTGCCGCTCGCCATCGTGCTCGGCACGATCGCCTGGATCGACCGGTGGGAGCCGGAGCCACGCGCCGCGCTGATCTTCGCGCTTCTCTGGGGGGCGGCGGCATCCGTCGGGATCGCCCTCGTCTTCTCCTTCATCGCACAAATCGGCCAGGCACTCGCCGGAGTCGACGACAGTTACGCCACGGTGTTCTTGAGCGCGGTGGTGCAGGCGCCCGTCGTCGAGGAGGTGAGCAAGGGGTTCGGTATCTTGCTGTTGTTCTGGGTGTTCCGCCGGCACTTCGACGGCCCGGTCGACGGGCTCGTCTACGGCGCGATGATCGGGGTCGGTTTTGCCTTCACCGAGAACGTGCAGTATTTCGGCCTCGCCCTCACCGGCACCGACTTCGCGGGGGTCAGCGAGATCTTCTTCCTCCGCGGAATCCTCTCCCCGTTCGCCCACGTCATGTTCACGGCGTGCACGGGGATCATCCTCGGATTCGCCTCCCGGCGCGCGAGCAGAGCCAGCGCGATCGGGTACTTTTTGATCGGTCTCGTACCCGCCATCGCCCTGCACGCGTTCTGGAACGGGATGGCGTTTGTCGTCAGCGACTTTTACGGGTACTACCTCGTCGTACAGGTTCCGCTTTTCCTGCTCGGGATCGCTTTCGTGTACTTCCTGCGTCGTGCGGAGCAGCGGGTGACCGCGGAGCGGCTGGCCGAATACGCGGCAGCCGGCTGGTTCACCGCGGGGGAGGTGGCGATGCTGTCAACGGCGACGGGCAGGGCGAGAGCCAGGGTCTGGGCCGCCCGGCACCGCCTCGCGACGCCGTTCGCGGACTTCACCCGAACGGCCACACGACTGGCCTTCGCGCGCCAGCGCCTCATTTCGAGCCGCGACCGGATCGGGGCGCAACACGCTGAGGCGGCGTTGCTCGCGCGCATCACCACCGACCGGCTCGCCCTCGCCGGCCTGCCGCCCATGCCGGAGCGCGCGCCGCGGGTACCGTAGCGTCTGGCCCGAGAGGGCACCGCGCAATCGTGGCGAAAAGGGCACTGGTCAGAGGCGCTCGACGGGGCGCGTAAACTTGCACGCTGGAATTCGGGAGATGTGAGTCGTGACTAAGAGCGAACTGGAACGCGAGCGGGAGTACGTCGCAGGCCTCTACGCGCGCCTCGACGAACTGCAGGATCTGGCGAGAATGCAGCTCCATCAGGTGCGCAGGCAGGACGTCGGGGGCAACCATCAGAGTCGCTCCGAGCGCGACGCCTTCGCCCGAATCTACGAGGACCGCATCGTGCAGCTGCGTGAGGTCAACGAGCGCCTCGCCTTCGGCCGGATCGAGCTGGAAGCCACGGCATCCGACGACGCGGACGGCGACGTCCACCGCTACATCGGCCGTATCGGGCTGCGCGACGTCGACCTGAAGCCGGTGCTGCTGGACTGGCGGGTGCCACAGGCGAGCGCGTTTTACCAGGCGACCGCGGCGAACCCGCTCGGCACGAGGGCCCGTCGCCACCTCATCTCGGCGGGGCGCAGCATCACCCGCATCGAGGACGAGGTCTTCGACGCCGAGCTGTTGGGCGAGGCCGGGCTCGAGCTTCAGGGGGAGGGGGCTCTGCTCGCGGCGCTCACCGCCGAGCGGACCGGCCGCATGTCCGACATCGTCGCGACGATCCAGGCCGAGCAGGACCGCATCATCCGCTCCGATCTCAAGGGAATCCTCGTCGTGCAGGGCGGCCCCGGCACTGGCAAGACGGCCGTGGCGTTGCACCGCGCCGCCTACCTGCTCTACTCGCACCGTGAACGGCTCCGCAACTCCGGCGTGCTCATCGTCGGGCCGTCGCGATCGTTCCTGCAGTACATCGAGGCCGTCCTGCCGTCGCTCGGCGAGACGGGCGTCGTGCTCGCGAGCGTCGGCCAGCTGTTCCCCGGCGTCGATGCCGCGACCGAGGATGCGCCGGCCGTCGCGGCCGTCAAGGGATCCGCCGCCATGGCGGAGCTCATCGCTCGCGCCGTGAAGTCCCGCCAGCGAGTGCCCGCGGCCGCGCAGGAACTTGACGTCAATGGCGACCGTGTCACCCTCGACCCGCAGCTGATCTCGAACGCGATGCACCGTGCACTGCAGAGCCGCAAGCCCTACAACGAGGCGCGAGTGGTGTTCGTCAAGAACGCGCTCGCCCAGCTCACCCGACAGTGGGCCGACCAACTCCGTTCGCAGGGCAACTCGGTCGACGAGTCGGACCACTCGATGCTGCGCGAGGATCTGCGCTCATCGATGGACGTGCGCGTCGCCCTCAACACCGCGTGGCTTCCACTCACGCCGGAGAAGCTCGTGCAAGACCTCTACGCCCGGCCGCAGTGGCTCGCCGAGCTCACCCCCCACTGGACGGACGAGAAGCGGGCACTGCTGCGCCGCAGTCGCGACGCGCCGTTCACGGTCTCCGACATCCCACTGCTCGACGAGGCGGCGGAGCTGCTCGGGGAGTACGACGTCGTGAATGCGGCCGAGAAGCGCGAGGCGAAGCAGCAGCGCAAGCGGGACATCGAGAATGCGGAACGCGCCATCGAGAACATGGATGTCGCCGGCCAGGTCAACGCGGAAGACCTCGCCGACAGCTTCGCCGAGGGCGTCGCCACGGGCACTACGGCAGAGCGCGCCGCCGCCGACCGACGTTGGACCTACGGCCACATCGTCGTCGACGAGGCGCAGGAGCTCTCGCCGATGCAATGGCGGCTGCTGCTGCGCCGCTGCCCGCTGCGCTCCTTCACGGTCGTCGGCGATATTGCGCAGGCCGCGTCCGCCTCGGCTTCAGCCGATTGGCCCTCCGCGCTGCGCACCCTCGTCGGCACGGCCGAGCAGGGCGAGAGGTGGCGGCTCGAGGAGCTCACGGTGAACTACCGCACCCCGAGCCAGATCAGCGTCGCGGCCGAGCGGATGGCGATCGCGCACGGGCTCGCCGTCACACCGTCGACGGCGGTGCGGGAGAGCGAGTGGCCGATCCGGGTCACCGGCTCGCTGCTCGAGGCCGTCCGCCACGACCGCGCGATCTCGACCGAGGGCACACTGGCCGTCATCGCGCCGGCGGGCGAGGTCCGCACGGTGTTCGCACAGCTGCGCGCCGAGTTCGCCGGGCACATCGGGCTCGGGTCAAACGGGCTGTCCCGTTCCATTGCGGTGCTGAGCCCGCAGGATGCGAAGGGGCTCGAGTTCGACTCGGTCGTCGTCGTCGATCCGCGCGGTGTCGTCAGCGAAAGCGAACGTGGTGCGGGCGCACTGTACGTCGCCATGACCAGGCCCACCCAGCGGCTCACGCTCGTGACCGACGGCGACCTGCCGACGGGCGTGGGCGAGGCCTAGGGCGTGTCTGACAATTGGCGGCTCCAGGCGATGACGGCGTTGAGGACGACTGCGGCGCGGTAGGTGGTGGCGAGTTTGTCGTAGCGGGTTGCGAGTCCGCGCCATTGCTTGAGGTCGCAGAAGCGTCGCTCGATCACGTTGCGGTTCTTGTAGTCGTCGGCATCGAACGCGGGCGGGCGTCCTCCTCGGGATCCTCGACGTTTCCGGTGCCCGATCTGGTCCGACGGTTGAGGGATCACCGCGGTGATGTCCCGCTCGCGAAGGTGGGTTCGTATCGCTCGGGACGAGTAGGCCTTGTCGCCACGCAGCGCGTCGGGCCGTGTTCTGGGTCGACCGGTTGGGCGTTGCACGCGCAGTTCGGCCAGCAGCGGAAGCAGCATGGGCGAATCGCCAGCCTGCCCGGCAGTGATCGCGATCACCAACGGCAGGCCGTTGCCCTCGACGAGTTGGTGGACCTTGGTCGATAAACCGCCCCTCGACCGCCCTATTCCGTGATCAAGCGGCTCCAGCGTGCTCGAATTCTTGTAATTCGATGAAGCCCCCTGTGTGGCGGGTGATGTTGCTCGCGTGCTGGTGAGCGCGGGCGATGGTCGAGTCCACAGACAACGACCAATCGATCAAGCCGGCCGCATCCGCCGCCGCGGTCAGTCTCGACAGAACCTGATCCCAGGTTCCGTCGACCGCCATTCGGTGATGCCAGGTCCAGACCGTCTGCCACTTCCCGAACACTTCAGGAAGATCTCGCCACGCGATCCCGCACCGATACCGGTAGATGATCGCCTCGACCATCGTGCGCGCGTCCGCGAACGGCCGGCCCTTACGACCGGTCGGTCGCGGCAACAATCCCTCGATCAACGACCACTGAGCATCCGAAAGCAACCGAAAGCGCGACATCCCGCCAGCATGCCCGACAACACCGAATCTATTTGCCAGACACGCCCTAGTCCGCCTGCGGGGCGAAGCTGCGAGACTTGACCGCATGTCTTTCCTGAGCGACGACCTCCTCGCGCGCGTCCACGCCCGAGCCCCCGGCTACGACCGCGACAACGCATTCTTCACTGACGACCTCGCCGAGCTCACGGCGGCCGGCTACCTCGCCGCCCTCGTGCCGGCCGAGTTTGGCGGCGCGGGACTGTCGCTGCGCGACGTGGTCGGCGAGCAGGCCCGGCTCGCGCGCGCCGCGCCCGCGACGGCGCTCGCGATCGGAATGCACCTCATCTGGACCGCTGTCGCCAAGAGCCTGCACGAGCGCGGCGACGCGAGCCTCGACTTCGTGCTGCGCGACGCGGCGGCCGGAGAACTGTTCGCCTTCGCTATCAGCGAGGCAGGCAACGATCTGGTGCTCCTCGCGAGCTCGACCGTCGCCGCCCCACTGCCCGGCGGTGGCTACGCGTTCACCGGCACCAAGGTCTTCACGAGCCTTTCGCCGGCCTGGACCCGCCTCGGCACCTTCGGGCTGGATACGACATCGGCGGATGCCCCCAAGCTCGTCCACGCCGTCATCACCAGGGACAGCCCCGGAATCACCGTGCACGACGACTGGAACACGCTGGGCATGCGCGCGACCCAGAGCCGCACCACCACGCTCGACGGCGCGACCGCCCAGGCACAGCGGGTGTACCGACGCCTCGACCCCGGGCCCAGCGCCGACCCGCTCATCCTCGCGATCTTCACCAACTTCGAGATCCTCATTGCCGCCGTCTACGCCGGCATCGGCGACCGCGCGCTCGAGTTGGCGGTGCAGGCGACCGCCCGGGTCTCCCGCGCCACGGGTGCTGCGAAGAGCCAGGACCCGGTGATTCGGACGACCATCGCGCGGGCAGCGATGACCCAGGACGCGGTATGGCCGCGCCTGAATGCCCTCGCCGACGACGTCGACAACCGGGTCGACCACGGCGACCAGTGGTTCCGCAAGGCCGCGGGCCTCAAGCTCGCGGCAACCCAGTCCGCCAGAAATGTCGTCGACGACGCCATCTCCGCCACCGGGGGCGCCAGCTTCGCCGCCGACAGCGAACTCTCCCGCCTCTACCGCGACGTGCTCGCGGGCGGCTTCCACCCCAGCACCGCCGACTCCGCCCACCAGACCGTGGCGACGGCGCTGCTCGGACCGATCGCCGACTGAGGCCACCGCAGCTTGCGCAGCGGGCGGACACGGCATCTAGTCTGGACCGATCATGACCGACACCATCGCGCCACTCCCGTCCGACCGCACCGGCGACCTGGCCCTCGACGACGACGCCGTCGTCTGGTCCGACCGTCTCCTGCCCGGAGACCCGCGGCCGCTCGTCGTGTTGCTGCACGGCCGGGGATCAAACGAACGCGACCTCTTCTCGCTCGTCCCGGCGCTGCCGAAGGATGCGGTCTACGCGTCCGTGCGCGCCCCGCTCCCGCACGTCGGCGGCGCACCGGGCGACAGTTGGGCATGGTTTCGCTCCGGTCTCCCCGGACTTCCCGACCCCGCAAGTGCGATCGCCGCGACGGCCGGAGTGCTCGACTGGCTCGCGCGGGCGGCACCGGACTCGCGCGTCGCCGTCGTGGGGTTCTCCCAGGGCGGGGCGCTGACCACCCAGCTTCTCCGCCATGCGCCGCACCGGTTCGAGAGCTTCGTGAATCTGGCGGGCTTCTGGATTGAGGGCGGGGCGGATGCCGAACAGGATGCGCTCCTCGCCGCTGCCGCACGACCGGTGTTCTGGGGCCGCGACCCCGCAGACCCGGTGATCCCGGCGGACGCGATCGAGCGCACGATGCGGTGGCTGCCCGAGCACGCGCAGCTCACCGTGAGCGAATACCCCGGCATCGGGCACTCGATCTCCCGTGACGAGATCGACGACGTCGCCGAGTTCCTGCGCCGCACGCTGGTGCGGTAGCCCGATGTGCGCGCGGCACCGGCCGGACCGCGTAGCGTTGACAGGATGATCCGCGAGCAGGCCAGCAACCACGTGCACGAACTCATGGACACCTACCCGGACTTCCCCTCGCCCGGCATCCTGTTCCGCGACCTCACCCCCGTGTTCGCCGACCCGACCGCATTCCGCGCCGTCATCGACGCGCTCATGCACGACGCACTCACCGCCGATGTCGTTGCCATCGCGGGGGTCGAGGCTCGCGGTTTCCTGCTCGCGGCGGCCGGTGCCTACAGCACCGGAGTGGGCGTCGTCGCCGTGCGCAAGGCGGGCAAGCTCCCCGGCGACGTGCTGGCGCAGACCTACGACCTCGAATACGGCACGGCCGAGCTCGAACTGCACCAGGGTCGACTACCGGCCGGCTCGCGAGTGCTGCTCGTGGACGATCTGCTCGCGACCGGCGGAACCCTGGCCGCGGCGGCGAGCCTTGTCGAGCGCGCCGGCTACGTCGTTGCCGGCATCCGTGTCGTGCTCGAGCTGGACGCGCTCGGCGGCCGGGACCGGCTCACCGGATACGACGTGCAGAGCATCGCGAACTGCTGACACCGACTCGCAGTCGACCTCGTGACGCCGGTGCCGGACCCCGAACTGGGGGCACTCCCACCCGCTCTCGGGGGGTTTTGAAACCGCGACCGGGTTGACAAGGTGGTGTGAGGGACGGTCATCATCCAATTCGGATGGTCTGGTGTCGCTCTCGGGATCGGGAATGACATGGCGCAACCTCCGGAGCAGGGCGGGGTGATTCACCCTGCTTCCCTGCGTGATCGAGTGCCAGCGCACGGCGCCATGACGGGGTTCCTGGCCTGCCACGACCAGGCCCCGCCACAGTCGAGACTCGCCCGCAGCTTCGGGGCGAGTCCGCTGGACGAGGAGAGCGGCCAGCGGTACCGGCGCGTGCTCCGCGAGCTCGGCGTCGGCGAGTGTCTCGCGAGACTCGACCCGCGCTGGACGGTGCTGCATGCCATCCCGCAGGGGGAGGGCCAGGTCGACATCGACCATCTGGCGATCGGACCGGCCGGAGTGTTCTGCATCCGCACGATCGACGTCGGTCAGCAGCGAGTCTCGGTCGCGCGGGGTTCCTTGCGGGTTGCCGGGTCCACATCCTCCCACCTGCGGGAATCCGAGTTCGAGGTGGGGAGGGCCGAGCGCGCCCTCGGAGTGGCACAGGGCTCGCCCGTCAAGGCGATCGGCGTGATCGTCGTCGTCGACCCGCACAGCATCACCGTTCGCGACATGCCGCGTGATGTCGTCGTCGTCGCCCCCGTCGGCCTGGTCAGGGCCCTCGAGGCGCTTCCGACCTGCCTGGACGAGCACGAGATCAGACGGCTCGTGGCACAGGCGGAGAAGCCGAGCACCTGGCGTGGGATCGCTGCCGTGCCGCAGGATGGCGACGAGCTCCGCACCCGGTTCACCGCGGTCCACCGCCAGGTCCGAACCGCGCGCGTCGTGCGGCGCCGGTGGATCGTCGCGATCAGCAGTGCGCTGCTCGGTGTGGTGTTCCTGGCTGCGTGGGGGATCGTGCTCGCGACGACAGCGAACTACTCCCTGCACTGAGCCTCGCGGCGCGAATTCGCCACGCGCCCGCGCAGTTCCAAGCTTCCGTGGAGATTGGGGCCGTACTGTGGCGCTCACGTGCTTCGGCACGCGTCCCACGATCGGACCCGGTCGGTGTCCAGCATGACCGAGTTCGATTCACTCGACGATGAGGCGACTCCTAAGCGCCCGTCCGAATGTGTGCGTCGAGTGGCGGGGTCCTGGCTGCCCAGAGCTCGGGACCCCGTCGCGGGGCTTCCCGCGGCCATAATTCGTCACAGGAATTGTGTCCCCCGTGTCCCCCGACAGGGGAACCCCCGGAGTGGGGATATTCCTCACGTCGTGAAATGCCGCATCATTGTCCTACGACGCTTTCCGGGGGGAAGGCGAAGTAGACCATTCGGGGGAATGGTCAGTGGGTCATTCGGGGGAATGATCAGTGCCATAGGGCGCGGAATGGACCGGAAGCCGGGGGGCTTCCGGTCCATCACTCTCTCTCGGACCGTTCGACCGCGTCGCGCACCTGGTCGACAAGCTGGCGCCACGGCCCGGTCAGATCCTGTTCCGGCAGCGTGATGCGACGGCGCGACACCCCGATCCGGTAGACGTAGCGGTCGGGCTGCGCCGGCGAACGATGAGGCTCCTGCCACGGTAACTGCTCGACGAGCCGAAACCATGAATCGGGGTCGCCCTGTTCCTCGACACGCACCACCCACTCGCGTGTCAGTCCGGCGATGCCGCCGCTGCGGGTCACCGTGATCTTCATGGCCGGCCTAGCATTCCCGGTCACATGCCCAGCCCGACGGTCGCCCACGCCTCGGCCACGGCCACATGCTCGACCGAGTCGGAGTCGGAGCCGAACCGGGCGGCAGCGGCGCCCGCTGTCGCACGGGCGAACGCGGCAAAGTCGCAGGATGCCGGAATCGTGCCGCCCGAGACCGTGTCGTACCAGATCTGTCCGGCGGAGCTCCACGCATTGCCGCCGATCGCCGATGCGGCGAGGTAGAACGCGCGATTGGGGATGCCCGAATTCAGGTGCACACCCCCATTGTCCTCCACCGTGTCGACGTAGTCCTCCATGGCGGCCGGCTGAGGATCCTTGCCGAGAACGTCGTCGTCGTAGGCCGTTCCTGGCGCCTTCATCGAGCGCAGGCCCACCCCCTCGACCCGATCGGTGAACAGCCCGGTGCCGATGATCCAGCTGGCGTCCTCCGAGGTGTGGCCGAGCACCCGCTGCTCGACCAGTGCTCCGAACACGTCGGAGATCGACTCGTTGAGCGCTCCCGACTGGCCCCGGTAGATCAGGTTCGCGGTGTACTGGGTGACACCGTGCGCGAGCTCGTGCCCGATCACGCTGAGCGCGGCGGTGAACCGGCCGAAGACCATTCCGTCGCCGTCGCCGAACACCATGCGTTCGCCATCCCAGAAGGCGTTCTCGTAGTCGCGTCCGAAGTGCACCGTGCCGAGCAGGGGCAGGTTGTCGTCGTCGATGGATGCGCGGCCGTAGACCTCGCGGAAGAGTGCGTGCGTGTGACCGAACCCGTCGTAGGCCTCCGTGACCGCGATGTCGGGTCCTGGCTCGTCGCCCTCCGACCGCACGAGGGTGCCCGGCAGGTTCTCGGTCCGCTCGGCGTCGAAGATGGAGCGCGCGGAAGGTCCGAGCCGGCGCGCGCCCCGCTGCGCCCCGTGCTCGCCCGCGACGGCCCGGTGGCGACGGATCGACTCGTCCATCGCGAGGGACTCCCGAGCGGCCTGCGCGACGTGCGCCATCTCCGGGTCGTCGAGCGTGGTGAGTCGCCTGAGCAGATACGGGGGAACGATCGTGTGCCTCATTGCTCGATCGTGCCACGAGCCCCCGACAGCCGGTATCGCGACGCGATGGTCCCCGCCCGGACGTGGTGCGAGACTTGGGTTATCCACTCTCGACGATGCACGCTGGAAGGATGCACACCATCGATGTGATCGTCGTAGGGTCAGGGCCGAACGGGATGGCCGCCGCCGTGACGATGGCGAGGGCGGGGCTGTCGGTGCGCGTGTACGAACGCAACCCCACGATCGGCGGCGGCGCCCGCACCGTCGAGTCGACCCTCCCCGGATTTCTGCACGACGTCTGCTCGGCGGTCCACCCGATGGCGCTCGCGTCCGGCTTCTTCCAGAAGTTCCAGCTGGACCGGCGCATCACGCTCCTCCTGCCCGAGATCTCCTACGCGCATCCGCTCGACAACGGCAGGGCGGGGGTCGCGTGGCGCGACCTCGACCGCACCGCGGAGGGCCTCGGCCCTGACGGCCGCGCGTGGAAGCGGCTATTCGGCCCCCTCGTCGACCATGCGGCGGAGGTCGCCCAGTTCACCGGGTCGAACATGCTGCAGCTTCCCCGGCATCCGCTCACCGCGCTCCGCCTTGCCGCCCGCATCCTGGAGCAGGGTAGCCCGGCGTGGAACGCGCGCTTCGTTGAGGACGAGGCCCCCGCGATGCTCACGGGGGTCAACGCCCACTCGATCCGCCGGATGCCGAGCCTCGAGACCGCTGCAGTCGGGCTCGTTCTCGCCACCCACGCGCACGCGAAGGGCTGGCCGATCCCCGTCGGCGGGAGCCAGGCGATCATCGACGCGATGGCCGCGGACCTCATCGCCCACGGGGGCGAAATCGTCACAGACACCGAGGTCACCTCCCTCGCCGAGCTGCCATCGGCCAGAGCCGTGATCCTTGATGTGAGCGCTCGCTCGCTCGCCTCCATCGCCGGCGACGCCCTTCCCCCGCGCTATGCCAGAGCGCTGCGACGCTTCCGCTACGGCAATGCGGCCGCGAAGGTCGACTTCGCCCTCTCCGCACCGGTGCCGTGGGCGAACGAGCAGGTTCGCGCCGCCGGCACTGTGCATCTGGGAGGCTCCCGTGCGGAGCTGGCCGCATCGGAGGCGGAGGTCGCCGCTGGCCGGCATCCGCGAAGCCCCTACGTGCTCGCGTCGCAACCCACCCTGCTCGACCGGTCGAGGGCGCCCCTCGGGTTCCAGACGCTCTGGGCGTACACGCACGTGCCCGCGGGGTCCACGGCCGACCCCACCGAGGCCGTCACCGCGCAGATCGAGCGGTACGCGCCCGGATTCCGCGATGTGATCCTCGCGTCGTCGAGCCAGAACGCGGTCGAGATGGAGCGCTACAACCCGAACTACGTCGGCGGCGACATCGCCGCTGGAGCGCCGAGCCTCTGGCAGCTCGTCGCCCGACCGGTGCTGTCGGCCGACCCGTGGCGTACGCCCGCACCGGGCCTCTACCTCTGTTCGTCGTCGACCCCGCCGGGCCCCGGCGTGCACGGGCTGCCCGGCTATTACGCCGCCCGCAGCGCCCTCGCCGCGGAGTTCGGCATCACGACTCCTCCCCGCCTCGGGGTGGCCTGACATGGCCGCCACCACCCGAGTGCTGCGCTGCACACCGGAGGCCGTGTTCCGGGTGCTTGCCGACGGGTGGCTCTATCCCGCCTGGGTGGTCGGCGCCTCGCGCATCCGCGCCGTGGATGAGGGGTGGCCCGCCCCCGGGTGTCGAATCGCGCATTCGTTCGGCGTGTGGCCGGCCATCATCGACGACACGACGAGCATGACCGAATGGGACCCGCCCCGGCACGCGCGAATGCGGGCACGGGGGTGGCCGATCGGTGAGGCCTCCGTCGTGATCGATGTGAAGCCCCGCGGGAGTGGCTGCGTCGTCAGGATCGTCGAGGATGCCTCCGATGGCCCGGGGCGCCTGTTACCGAAGCTGGTGCGCGACATGCTGATCCACGGCCGCAACATCGAGACGCTGCGCCGGCTCGCCTACCTCTCGGAGGGTGGGGCCGGGCGCTAGTCAGATCAGGTCGCGCAGAAGCCTCTCGGGGCTCACGCCGCGGGCCGCGGCCCGCTCCAGCAGCCGAGCGTGCTCCTGCGGGCTGAGGAGCACCGTCAGCGCCGTTTCCGGGTCGGGTTCGGCCTCGAAGGAAAAGAGCTGCGGATGCGTGCTCGGCAATGACGCGACGTTGTTCGCGACATCCGCGGCGATGTCGGCAGCGACTTCGGCCGTGATCGCGGCACCGACGAGTCCCTCATGGAGGGGATCGCGCGACGGATCCCCTTCACGGACCCAGCCGGGCCCCGACGGAATTCGCGCCCCACGCTGGAACGCCTCGGCGACGGCCCGCGCCCGGGAGTCGGCCGCCTCGTTGAGCGGATGATTCGCGTGGCCCTTGACCCACTCGAACCGGTACCTGCGCCCCGCGATCGCCTCATCGATCTCCATGAGCAGCTCGAGGTTGAGGACGGGCTTGCCGTCGCCCTTGCGCCAGCCCTTCGCCTTCCACCCGCGCATCCACTTCGTCACCGAGTTGATCACGTATTGGCTGTCGCACAGCACGAGGAGCTCGTCGTCGAGGTGTGCCGTCGCCCGGAACAGCTCGAGCACCGCCTTGAGCTCGCCCTGGTTGTTGGTCGCGTGCGGCCAGCCGCCGGCACCCCAGCACGACTCGTCGACGTACCAGGACCAGCCGGCCGGACCGGGATTGCCGAGGGCGGAGCCGTCGGCGGCAGCGGTGATCACGAATATAGCCTCTCGAAGACGGGACCGAACAAGTGTCCCATTCGGGCGGGGATAAGCTCGACGGATGAACAAAACCACCGTCATCACGGTCATCGGCGTCATTGTCTCGATCGTCATCGCGTGGTGGCTCGTCGGATTCGTATTCAGCGCGCTCGCGCTCCTGATCAGGGTCATCGTGGTCCTGATCGTCGCCGGACTGGTCTTCGTCGGCCTCCGTTCGCTGCTGACCCGGTCCAGCCCGCGCGGATGACGGGCAGCCGTGCCTACCATGGGTAACGCGCTCGAAGGGAGCAGGCCGTGATGCAGTTCGGAATCTTCACCGTCGGGGACGTCACGCCCGACCCCACCACCGGCCGGGTCCCGAGCGAGAATGATCGCATCAAGGCGATTCTGGCAATCGCACGGAAGGCCGAGGAGGTCGGCCTCGATGTCTTCGCTCTCGGCGAGCACCACAATCCGCCATTCATCCCCTCGTCGCCGACGACGATCCTGGGCTACATCGCCGCGACGACCGAGTCGATCATCCTGTCGACGGCGACGACCCTCATCACGACCAACGACCCGGTGAAGCTCGCCGAGGACTACGCGATGCTGCAGCACGTCTCCGGCGGTCGAGTCGACCTGATGATGGGGCGGGGCAACACGGCACCGGTCTACCCGTGGTTCGGCAAGGACATCCGCGAGGGAATCGCGCTCGCCGTCGAGAACTACGCCCTGCTCCACCGACTGTGGCGCGACGACGTCGTCGACTGGGAGGGCCGGTTCCGAAGCCCGCTGAAGGGTTTCCAGTCCACACCCCGGCCGCTCGACGGCATTCCCCCGTTCGTCTGGCACGGGTCGATCCGCAGCCCAGAGATCGCCGAGCAGGCCGCCTACTACGGCGACGGATTCTTCGCCAACAACATCTTCTGGCCCAAAGAGCACTACATGAAGCTCATCGGCCTGTACCGGGAGCGCTACGAGCACTACGGCCACGGCCGGGCGGAGCAGGCGATCGTCGGCCTCGGCGGACAGGTGTTCATGAACGCGGTCTCGCAGGATGCGGTGGCACAGTTCAGACCGTACTTCGACAACGCGCCCGTCTACGGGCATGGGCCGACACTCGAGGAGTTCACCGAGTCCACCCCGCTCACGGTCGGCAGCCCGCAGCAGGTCATCGACCGGTATGCGGGCATGCGCGACCACTTCGGCGACTACCAGAGGCAGCTGTTCCTCGTCGACCACGCCGGGCTTCCCCTCGGCGTCGTGCTCGACCAGCTCGAGATCCTCGGCTCCGAAGTCGTGCCGGTGCTGCGGGCCGAACTCGCAAAGAACCGGCCAGCCGACGTTCCGGATGCGCCCACCCACGCCTCGATGCTCGCCGCTCGCGGGATGCGCGAGAGCCTCAGAACTTAGACGGCTCTCCCCGTGCTGGGCGAGGTCCCGGCGTCGCCGGAGGGGACTGGCCGGGGTGCGCGTCTCTACGCGCCAGTGGCGGGCCGTCGGGTCAGTGTCCCCGCCGCGACGAGTCGCGCGGGCAGCACCCGCGACAGGGCCACGATGAGCTTGTACCGGACGGTCGGCACTGTCACCGCCCTGCCCCTCGCGACGTCACGCAGGGCGATCCTGACCACCCGCTCGGGCGAGAGCCAGAGCACCGCGGGAATCGTGTCCGTCTGCACATCCATCCGCTCGTGGAACTCGGTGCGCACGAATCCGGGAGCAACCGCGGTCACGGTGATGCCGCGCGGGCGGTAGTGGATGTTCGCCCAGCGGCTGAAGCTGATCAGCCAGGCCTTCGCGGCACCGTAACTGCCGCGCGGGGTGAAGCCTGCGACGCTCGCGATATTGATGATTGTGCCGGAGGAGCGCGGCAGCATCTGCTGGAGTGCCGCGTGCATCAGGCGAAGGGGCACCGCCACGAGAAGATCATGGTGCCCGGCCTCGGCCTCGGCCGTGTTCTCGTCGAACGGGAGCAGCAGCCCGAATCCGGCGTTGTTGACGAGCACGTCGACGGGGGAGTCGGATGCGCGCACCCGCGCCTCGACCGCGGCGAGGCCGTCGACGGTCATCAGGTCGGCGGAGAGCACGGCGACCCGCACGCCGTGATCGGCCGTGAGGGTCGCCGCGACCCGTTCCAGACGCTCGGTCGTTCGCGCCACGAGAACGAGGTCGTGTCGGCTGGCGGCAAGCTGACGGGCGAATTCCGCCCCGATCCCCGCCGTTGCCCCCGTGACCAGGGCGATGGGTCTGGATGCTCGCGCCGGCTCGGCGGCCTCCGGCGTCCCGCCCACCGGCCCGGCTAGCGAGCCCACTGCCAGATCACGTGCGGCGGAATCGCGCGCTGCGCCGCGCTGTGCTCGATCTGGCCGGCCTCGTCCTTCTGCTGTGCCACGAGCACGAGCTGGTTGTTGTGCTCCCAGACGAAGTCGGAGTGCCGCCGAGGTGTCGTCTTCATCACGACGTCGATGCCGAAGAAACCGTTGTCGTTCGGCTGGGCCGCCGGGAGCGCGATCGACGCGCCGGGAAATCCAAAGGCATTGTTCCACGTGAGCGAGACCGGGCGATCGCTCGCCCACCCTGTTCCGAGAATCGAGACGCGCGACCAGACCTCTTGCGGCGGCTCGGTGTCGGGCGAGGGCTCGACCGACAGCATGATGCGCGTGACGGCGAGGGTCGTCGGCCAGGTGAAGTCCGTGTCGAGCCAGATCCGCTCGACGGTACTCATCATCTCGTCGGGAAGCTGGCCCCCGCCGAAGTTGAGGTTCGTGGCCACCAGCTCCGCCGTGACCTCGAATGGCTCCGAGCTGATCCCGAGGTCATGCTCCGGGACGGAGAGGGTGGCGGCGGCCTGGACGTTGTCGCTGTGGTTCACGTCGGTGACTCCTGGGAAGCGGGGGCGGGGCGGGGGCGCGGAGGCCGCCGGTCACGACGGACTGCCGTTCTCGCCAGTTAACACCTCCGAGTCGAGAATTGTCGAGCCTGCCTCCGCTCGTCGTCAATCTCGCGTGCACACGCGCCCGGCTACCCGGTCGTGCAGGCTCCGGACGAGACGGCGCTCTCCAGCGAGGCGGCGAGCACGGCCACCGGCTCGACCTCCTCCATCGCCAGCGCGTAGCCGATGTTCTCGGTCGTGGCCGACTTGGCGAAGATCACCCCGGCCAGAACTCCCGACTCGCTCAGCAGCGGGCCCCCCGATTCGCCCTCCTGCACGTCGGAAGCGAGGGTGTACACCTGCCTCGGCGTCGGGTTGTTCCCGTAGATGTCGGCGACGTTGACCGGCCCGACCGAGATCACCTCGGCGGCGTCCGAGTCGAACGGCCCGCCGAACGGATGACCGCTCGAGACCGCCGCGCTCCCCACGGCGAGGTCCGAGCCGCGCTCGAGCGGGGCGGCCGAGAGTGCGTCGACCGCGATCACGGCCAGGTCGTCGACCGGGTCGAAGTAGACCACGCGACCCGGCAGGGCGCCGAGCCCCGGCGCCTCGACGACGGGTTCGGTGACGCCGGCGACGACGTGCGCGTTGGTCACGACCCGTCCCGGTGCGACGACGAACCCGCTCCCTGACTGGTTCTGCCCGCACGAGTAGGCGTTGCCGGTGATCCGCACCACCGAGCGAGCCGCTTCCGTGAGCTCGGGACTGTCGGTCGTGACGTTCGGGATCTCGGGGCTCGGCCCCTGGAACGCCTCGACGATATTCGGGATGCCCTCGTCGACCGCGATGGAGCGCACCTCCGCGAGGAATCCGCGCACCTGGACGGGCGTCCACGCGTTGATCGTGCGGATGACCGTCGATGACGCGATCGCCGTGGTCAGAATCGGCACGCCGAGGGTGCCGATGCTGAAGGCGAGCATCGAGGCGATCAGCGCCGCCGCGACCGTCGTGAGCCCGGCGCCGAGGGCGCGATCGACGACCCGCAGCTTGATGCGGTCCACCTGG
The DNA here is from genome assembly GCF_040546025.1 of Marisediminicola sp. UYEF4. Classification (NCBI taxonomy): domain Bacteria; kingdom Bacillati; phylum Actinomycetota; class Actinomycetes; order Micrococcales; family Microbacteriaceae; genus Marisediminicola; species Marisediminicola sp. UYEF4. The sequence goes on from NZ_JBEPNA010000003.1 coordinate 148,332, forward strand.
CGCCGCAGGGCGTAGCCGACGGATGCGCCGATCGACAGACCGGTGAGGACGAGGGCGATCGCGGCCGCGAGGGTCGCCGGCGTGCGCCACTCCGGAGACGGCACCCACGCGCCGACGAGCGGCACGATGAAGAAGGCGGCGATTCCCCCGGCCACCATGCCGACAATTCCGCTGAGGCTGCGCACGAGGCCCGCGCGGTAGCCGTAGACGAAGAACACAAGCAGAACCAGCACGAGCAGCACGTCGAGAAGGGCCGGTACCGGCATGCATGGGTCCTTGTCTGATCGGCGGCGCGCCCGGACTCGAACGAACCGTCAGCGCGTTCGAGGTTACGTGCTTCCGCTGGGAAGTGTTCACGAACTCGACATTTGGGACTTCCCATCATGAGCGACCGTGACATAGGGTGAAAATACACCCGCCGTTGTGAGTTGTCGTTTTTCTGCCTCCTAGTCGGCTGAAAAACCACTCCGCACCGCCGCCACCGGTCGTTTACCCGACGACCACGTGGCACGCGGATGCCAGCGACGTCGCTGCGATCTGACCGCCGACGACCTGGCTTACACTCCTGCCGTCTGTTGTCCTGTCGCCCCGTGGCGCTCGCGCGTCCCGAATTCGTCGTTGCTGGCATATTGCCCCGCACGCCCAGCTCTTCACCCCGAAAGAGACGATATGACGACCCTGGAATCTCGACCCCCCAGTTCCCCTCCTCCCTCTGGCTCCCTCACCGACGGGTCCGACTCCACGCCGCTCGACCCGGATGCCGCATTTACGCAGCGGCTCGCCGCCGCGGAGTCCGCCAGGGCGCCCGCACTCCAGCGCACCACACGAGCAGCGAGAAACCCCGGCGCGGGTGTTCGCACCCAGTCGCCGTCGCTGGTCATGCTGGTGCTCATCGCGACCCTCGGCATCCTCGCCTACGCGGGCTTCCTGCTGAACCCCGAGAGCAGGGGCGACTGGCTGCCCTACACGATGGTGATCATCGCCGAGATGATTCTCATCGTTCAGGCCCTCCTGTCGATGTGGACGATTCTCTCCGGAACGCAGGACCCGCGAGAGTTCGGCTTCCACCAGGCCAAGAGCGAGCTCTTCGGCGATGCCGCGACCGGCTCGCCGAGCGACCAGCTCTACCTCGACGGCGCCCCGATCGCGGTCGACGTCTTCATCACGACCTACGGGGAAGACCTCGACGTGATCCGGCGCACCGTCGGGGCAGCCCTCAGAATCCGCGGCGCACACACCACGTGGATTCTCGACGACGGCCGTTCCGACGAGGTGCGCGACCTCGCCAGCGAGCTCGGAGCCCGCTACGTCCGGCGCCTCAGTTCCGGCGGGGCCAAGGCGGGGAACGTCAACCACGCGCTCTCGCTGAGCAGCGCCGGGTACTTCGCGATCTTCGATGCCGACTTCGTACCCTCCGAGGAGTTCCTCGTCGAGACGGTTCCGTTTTTCTCGGACGAGCACGTCGCGTTCGTGCAGACGCCGCAGACCTACGGCAACCTGCACAACGTCATCTCGCGGGGCGCCGGCTATATGCAGGCGGTGTTCTACCGGTTCATCCAGCCGGGGCGAAACCGCTTCAATGCGGCATTCTGCGTCGGCACCAACGTGATCTTCCGGCGCACGGCGGTCAACGACGTCGGCGGCATCTACACCGACTCGAAGTCCGAGGACGTGTGGACTTCGCTCATGCTGCACGAGCGCGGCTGGCGCACGATCTTCGTCCCGATGACGCTCGCGATCGGCGCGGCCCCCGACACCGTCGAGGCCTATACGAAGCAGCAGCTGCGCTGGGCGACCGGCGGGTTCGAGATCCTGCTCAAGCACAACCCGCTGAGCCCGAAACGCAACCTCACCCTCGACCAGCGCCTCCAGTACCTCGTGACGGCATCCTTCTACCTCACCGGGATCAGCCCGCTGCTCCTGCTGCTGGTCCCGCCGCTCGAGATCTTCTTCGACCTGCGCCCCGTCGACCTGCAGACCACCGTCGTCACCTGGGTGCTCTACTACGCGGGCTTCTACCTGCTGCAGATCCTGCTCGCGTTCTACACGATGGGATCCTTCCGCTGGGAGACGCTCATGCTCGCCGCAGCATCCTTCCCGATCTACGTCGCCGCGCTCGTCAACGTGCTCGTCGGCAAGGAGCAGCGCTGGAGCGCCACCGGCGACAAGTCGAAGGTCAGCTCTCCCTTCAACTACATGATTCCCCAGGTGCTGTTCTTCGTCTTCCTGCTGCTCACCTCGGTCGTTGCCATCTGGCGCGACGTCGACAACGGCGTCGCGACGCTCGCGATGGCCTGGAACGTCACCAACACGTTCATCCTCGGAAGCTTCGTCGTCGCCGCCATGCGCGAGTCGAGCACGCAACGACAGACCGCCAAGGCCCGGCGCGCCACCGCACCCACTTCCCGTACCTCCCGCTCTGCCCGAAAGGCGGCACCGCTCTCATGACCTGGAAAAATCGCTTCAAACTGTTCTTTGGACTCATCGGAGTAGTCGTCATCGTCGCGGCCCTCACCGTGGTCTTCAACCAGCGCCAGGCGCAGGTGACGAGCACCTCGGCCTCGATCGAGGCCGACAGGTACCCAGTGGGGACCGACTACGGCGGAACGCTGATCGAGCGGTTCGTCGACGACGGCGACGCGGTGACCGAGGGAGACACCCTCTTCACAGTGCAGAGCCCGTCGCTCCAGGCCGACCTCGCGGAGGGGCTCGTGCAGCCCGACACCGTCGCCTACCAGGTCACCCCGGAGGGCATCGTCACCCTCACAGCGACCGTCGACGGCACCGTCTCGGGAATCACGACCGAGCGGGGCTCCTTCGTGCAGGCCGGCCAGGTGCTCGCGACGATCGACGAGGCCAGCTCGCTGTACGTCGCCGCCGACTACGTGCTCTCGAGCCGGGACTACGCCCGCATTGAAGATGGTGCGCAGGTCGAGATCGCACTGCCGAACCAGGCGCTCATCCGTGGCGTCGTGAGCTCGATCGAGGTCACCACGACGGAGGGGGAGGCCGAGACCTCCGTGCGCATCGACAGCGACGAGCTCGAGGACGGCGCGTTCAACGGCCTCGTCTCCCGCGGCACCCCCGTGACGGCCAGGCTCGCGCTGCGCGACGACGGCCCGCTTGCCGGGGTCGGCGATGGACTGTTCGACTTCCTGCGCAAGATCGGACTCTGACATGGCTGACCACCGGTCTGCCCGGAAGCTCGCACCCGCCGCCGCGGCACTTGCACTGCTGGTCGCTGTGACCGGCTGCTCGTTCGGCGGGTCGGATGCCGGGCCCGGGCCGACCGGCGAGGGCGAGTCGGGCGCCGAAATCTTCCCCGACTCCGTCGTGGCACCCCTCATCGATGCCCTGCCCGAGCGCACGGTCGCGGAGCTGCCCGAGGCGCGTCTGGCCGAGGGACTGCTTCCGCCGACCAACCGCTGGTTCTCCGGCCTCGTCTTCGGCGAGGACTCGATGCCGGTATTCCCGCTCCCGTTGTCGTTCCAACTCACCGATGGCGGGTTCGAGCTCGGTGTGCCCAACGTCACCACCGCACCGAAGGTGATCATGGGCGGATTCGTCGGGCACGTCGGCGCCGACATCGGCGCGGACTCCCACCGGGTCACCGCCTACGACACCGCGTCGGTCACGATCTCCCAGTTCGACGGCGACACCGAACTGGGCGCCACTGTAATTGCGCAGGGATCGCCGTTCGTACACTTCACGGCATCCGAGGCGGTGGACGTCGAGTTGCGCACGGCGTTCACACCCGACAATTCCGAGGGCCTCTGGACCGCGGAGATCGACGGCACGACCTACGGCCTGGTCAGCGAGGGGTCGCTCTCCGACACCGGCACGACGCTGAAGCTCGACGGCGACCAGCACGCCAGCTGGTTCGCGGTCGCCGACGGCGCCGAGCTCGCCGATTTCGCCGAGGCGGCGCGGAATCCGGTCACCGGAACGAGCCTCGACTACGCCGTCGACGCCGAGCGCGTCACCACGAGCATTCGCTACGAGACGGAGGGCGACGGCGAGACCCTGTTCGCCGCACTGCCGCACCAGCACGGGGCGCTCGCCGGCACCACCGACTGCGCGGCGGGGAGCTATTCGAGCGTCTACGGCGAGATGCGGCTGTGCGCGGGCGACACCCTGTCGTGGTCCGCGCCGCTGCTCGAGCCGTCGGGCGAGCTCGACCTCTCGGGCCTGGACGACGAGCAGCGTGCCGAGTTGGCCGGCCAGGTCGAGGCCGATGTGGCCTCGTCGCTGCCCTTCGCCGAGGACACCTACTTCGGCGGCAAGTCGCTGTACCGCTCCGTGAACCTGATGAGCGTCGCTCGCCAGGTCGGAGCCGACGACGCGGCTGACGAGCTGAAGGACCGTCTCGTCAGGCAGATCGGCGAGTGGATGGAGCCGGGCGGCTGTGAGGTGCGCGATGTCCAATGCTTCGTCTACGACGCGGAGGGGAAGGGGATCGTCGGGCTCATGCCATCGTTCGGCTCCGAGGAGTTCAACGACCACCACTTCCACTACGGCTACTTCCTTTACGCCGCCGGCGTCGTCGCGGCCGACGACCCCGACCTCGCTCAGGAGTGGGCTCCGGTCATGAACCTGCTTGCGGCCGATCTCGCCACCTCCGGCGAGAGCAGCTATTTTCCCGAGCTGCGGGTGTTCGACGCGTACGGGAGCCACTCCTGGGCGAGCGGCACCTCGCCGTTCGGCGACGGCAACAACCAGGAGTCGAGCTCCGAGGCGGTGACCGCCTGGAACGGCCTCGCCCTCTGGGCGACGGCGAGCGACCAGCCGGAGCTGCTGACCGCGGCGACCTCGATGCTGTCGGCCGAGGCGGACTCCGCGCGCGCCTACTGGACCGACTTCCCGCTCGACGATCCGATCTACGAGGGGTTCGACCACACCATCACCTCCCTCGTCTGGGGTGGCAAGCGCGATTACGCCACGTGGTTCAGTGCCGAGTCGAGCGCGATGCTCGGCATCGTCGTGCTGCCCATCAGCCCGGTGTCCGGCTATCTCGGGGTCGATCCCGACCGGGTGCGCGCGAACCTCGAGGATTCCGCACCCGACGGGTTCGACGTTCTGTTCGGCGACTACCTGCTCATGTACTCCGCCCTTGAGGGGCCGGATGCCGCGGCGGAGGCCATCGACATCGCGCGGACGCTGAGCGACGAGCGGATCGACGACGGCAACAGTCGCGCCTACATGCTGGCGTGGCTCATGGTCGAGGCGGGTCAGAAGGGGTAGCGCAGCACCGCGGCGACGGGGGAGCCGGCCGGCATGTCCGCGGACCTGACGGCCCGCGCAGTGCCGCCGGAGCGCAGCACCCGCGCCGCGATCTCGTCGACGATTCCGTAGGTGTCGGCGGACACGCCGGGTGCCACCTTGAGCGCGCCGGCCTCGTCAATCGAGCCCTCAAGGGCAGAGTCCATGTCGAAGACCAGCTCGTCGATCGCGGCGGCCGTCGCCGCCCTCGCCACGTGCCCGAGGTCGGTCGTGGCCTTGTCGCGCGACCGTTCGACTTCGAAGTGCTCCCACCACGAGGCGAGGTCGGCGGCGTGGAGGTCGTCGAGAATCGCGCGGGCGCGCTCAGTGAGATCGACGAGGCTCAGCGACTCGGGGTTCGCCCCGATGCCCTGGTCGGCGAGGTGCCGGTAGCGGTTGATGGCGCGATAGGCCGGCTCGAGGTCGGTGCTCGCGGCGATGATCAGCGGAATCGTGCTGGCGCCGATCGCGTCGAGCACGGCATCCTGCACGATGCGGCAGTACTTGTGCTGCTCGGTCTTCTCTCCGTTGGCACCCTGGGCGCGCGGCATGGCGAAGTCGTCCTCGCTTGTCGTGTACTCGAGCACGCTGTGCACATCATCCGGCAGCTGCAGTTCCAGGTGCCGCACCGGCTGGCTGCTCGAGAGGGCGTAGAGCTCGATCGTGCCCTCCGTGAGAGTGAGCACGAAGGCCTCATGGCTGAACGACACGGCCCTCAGCAGCATTCCGATGTCGAATCGATCGCCGACGGCGAGGTGGTTGCGCAGGTCGTTGACGAGCCGGAAGACCCTCAGGAATCCCGGCGCGGCGAAGATCGCGAAGCCCCGGGCCTGGTCGGTCCAGAAGACCGGATTGTCGTCGAGGCCTTCGAGCGGCCCGATGATCTCGCGTAACTTCGCGGGGTCCATTCCCTTTTCCTTCAGTTCGCGCTCCGCGTGCGCGACGGCTCCCTTGAGCGCAATCCTCGACTCGTCGCTTTCCCTCGGTATCGGCGACGAGCGAAGGTAGATCGATACGCACGCCTCGTCGCGGTGACTGGTGAGTTCGCGTAGGTCGGATTGGGTGGGCAGCACCGGTTGCATTGACGTGGCTCCTTTGACTGCGGCTTACTGCGGCGGCGACGGATCACTTGGAGGGTACGCCGAGCCCGAAGGGGCCGAAAGGGTCCTACGGCCCGTGGGCTCCGCCCGAGCGTCAGCTGCGGGGGTCAGCCGCCGCTGGCCTCTCGTTCGCGGCGTTGGCGTCGTTCCTCGTCGGCCGCGGCCGCTTCCTCGGGTGTCGGAGCGGTTCCGCCGAGGTGACGCGGCTGCCACCACTGGCCGGTACCGTCGACCGGATATTCCGACTGCAGCCCGTCGACGAGGCGTTGGAGCTCGTCGCGCAGCGCGTTGGTGCGCTTACGCACGTCGTCGTCCGCCGTGACGGTCATCGCGCGACCGAAGGCGTAGGTCACGAGAATGCCGAAGCGCTCGCGAAACGCAACCTTGTGGTTCTTGGTGAGCAGGCGGTGGCCTCCCCAGATCGCGACGGGGATGATCGGCACTCCGGCCTCTGCCGCGAGGCGCACCGCGCCCGTCTTGAGCTCACGGACCGTGAACGAGGAGTTGACGCCGGCCTCGGGGAAGACGCCGATGAGTTCGCCATTGCGCAGGGCCGAGACGGCCTCGGTGTAGGCCGAGGCGCCAGCCGTCATGTCCACCGAGATGTGGCCCATTCCCCGCAGGACGGAGCCGAGCACGGGCTTGTCGAAGACCGCTCGCTTGGCCATGAAGCGGATGCGGCGCGTGTTGTGCATCCAGGTCGCCCACTCGACGAGGGCGAATTCGAGGTAGCCGAAGTGGGTCATCGCGATGACCGCTCCCCCCGAGTCCGGGATGTTCGCGAGCCCCGTCTCCGCGCGTCGAAGACGCCAGAATCCGAACAGGGCGCGCCCGACGATGATGGCGGTGTCGTAGATGGCTTCGGTGGGGCGACGTCTCACCTCACCATCGTAGAACCGGTTCCTGAGCCTCGGGGCTTAGGGCTCTAGCAGTGCCGGTTGCGATGGGGCTACGGTCGGGACAGTTGAACTATGCCCATCTCTCGAAAAGGAACTCCATGAAGGCGCTCGTCTACAAAGGTCCAGGCCAGAAGTCATGGGAAGACGTTCCCAACCCGAAGATCCTGCAGCCGACCGACATCATCGTGAAGATCGACACGACGACGATCTGCGGCACCGACCTGCACATCCTCAAGGGGGATGTCCCCACTGTGGAGGTGGGTCGGATCCTCGGCCACGAGGGCGTGGGCACGATCACCGAGCTGGGCGCCGCCGTTACGAGCCTCACGGTGGGCGACCAGGTGATCCTCTCCTGCATCTCCGCCTGCGGACACTGCAGCTACTGCAAGATGGGCGTCTACTCGCACTGCCTCGCCGACGAGGGAGCATCCGGCATCGGCTGGATCTTCGGCCATCTCATCGACGGCACGCAGGCCGAATACGTGCGTGTGCCCTTCGCCGAGACGTCGGTCTACCGGCTTCCTCAGAACGTCACCCCCCAGCAGGGAACCGTGCTCTCGGACATCCTGCCGACCGGGCACGAGATTGGCGTGAAGTACGGCAGGGTCAAGGCCGGCGACGTTGTCGCGGTCGTCGGTGCGGGGCCGGTCGGCCTCGCGGCGATCGCCACTGCTGGTCTTTACGGTCCCTCACGGATCATCGCGATCGACCTCGACGCCAACCGGGTCGAGCAGGCGAGGAAGTTCGGCGCCACCGACACGGTTGTCTCGAGTGATGCCGACTGGAAGGAGCAGGTGCTCGCGATGACCGATGGGCTCGGCGTCGACGTCGCGATCGAGGCCGTCGGTATTCCGCTGACCTTCACGATGTGTCTCGACATCGTGCGCCCGGCCGGTGCCGTGGCGAACGTCGGTGTGCACGGCAAGTCGGTCGACTTCCCGCTGCAGGACCTATGGATCTCGAACATCAACATCAGCATGGGGCTCGTCAACACCGACACGCTCGACATCCTGCTCAAACTCGTCGCGCAGAAGAAGATCGTGGCCGAGAACTTCGTGAGTCACACCTTCAAGCTCGGGGACATCATCGAGGCCTACGACGTGTTCGGGCGCGCCGCCGAGACAAAGGCCCTGAAGGTCATTCTCAACGCGTGAGAGGCTCCCCGTTCGGGGGCTAATACGCCGAGATAATCTCGCATACTCTGATCCGGGCACAATACAGCCCGGAACTGTGGACGGCGGGAAAACACGATGAACGAATCACACGGCTGGAATCCCAACGGTGCAACGTGAACCGGTGAGGGAGCGCATCCCTTCGTACACGGTCATGCGCGAATGCCTGCGGCGCCAGTCCGCGACCGCCGATCGGGGCACTGCGGCCCGGGTCTTCGGCCAGTCTCCACTGAATCCGGAGGTGCGCGGCTGGTATCGCGGCGCCCTGGGGGAAGTGGAGGTGGTCGGGGAGCTCGGGCGCCTGGGCGACGAGTGGACGGTGCTGCACGCCGTTCCGCTCAGTTCGAGCACGAGCGAAGTCGACCACCTGGCAATCGGTCCTGGAGGCCTCTACGCAATCACGACGAGGAACCCGAGCGGGCAGCGAGTGGTCGTGATGGGGGGCACCGTGCGTGTCGATGGGCGGCCCACCGACTTCATTCGCATCGCGCGTGACGAGGCCGAGCGTGCCGCAACGTCGCTGGGCAGGGCGCTCGGTGAAGCCGTCGAGGTGCGCCCGGTCATCGTCATCATCGATCCCGCCTCGACCTCTCGTCGCCCTTCATCGGTTGCGGTGCTCGAGTCGGGCGAGGTGTGCGCGTGGCTCCTGAACCAGCCCATTGTTCACTCGGACGGCGCCGTCGCTCGGATCGCGACGGCCGCGGAGACCCCCGCGACCTGGCGCGATTGCCCGCTCGTCGACGACCAGGCGGAGAGCCCCGAGGCGTCCTTCGCAGTGCTTCGCTCCGAGGTCGACGCCGCACGATCGCGCGCGCGAGGCTGGATCGTGCTCGCTCTGACTGCGGTCCTTGGCGCCCTCGGTGTGGGAGCCCTGGCGCTTTCGAACCTGTTGTCGGTCACCTAGCCGCGCGGGATCAGCCCGCGGACGTGCTCATCGAGATCGCGACCACGACGGCGAGTGCGCCGAGGGTGACTCCCGCGATCGCGAAGCCGGGCCGGGTGGTTCTGAGCTGCATTGCGGCGATTCCCGCAGCGAGCGCGAGGAGAGCGGGCACGAGCCCCACCATGCTGATCGCCGGGATGGCGGACTGGGCGGCAGCGATAATTCCGAGGAGGGCCGCGGCGAACGCGAGGGTCTCGGGCTTCATCCGGAGCGCTCGCCGACGCTGCGGCGTCGGAGTGAGGATCGGGTGCTCCCGGGTGTGCTCTGCCACGAATCTCCCCCGAACGCGCTGGCGGGGTCTGGGCCAGCTCTCGTTACGCTAGCCCAGTGTCGAGCATTAATCGATTGAATGTTGCAAAGACGTGACAGTGAGTCGAATTGCGTGCCCGATCGAGGCGAACTCGAGCCATCAGCCGACTGTGATCTGATGGGGAACGCACAACAAGTCGGCAGCACAACGAGAGGAACGGTCCACACAGATGGTGCACAGGGTTCAGGCGGTCGTCGTCAGGAGCAAGAATGCCCCCGTTTCGCTTGAGACGATTCTCGTGCCCGACCCCGGACCGGGGGAGGCGCTCGTTGACATCCTGACCTGCGGGGTCTGCCATACCGATCTGCATTACAAGCAGGGCGCCATCAACGACGACTACCCCTTCCTGCTCGGGCACGAGGCCACGGGAGTCGTCGCGGCAGTCGGAGACGGCGTCACGAACGTCGTGCCGGGGGACCGCGTCATCCTCAACTGGCGCGCGGTCTGCGGGCAGTGCCGGGCCTGCCGCCGCGGGGAGGCGCAGTACTGCTTCAACACCTTCAACGCGACCCAGAAGATGACCCTCGAGGACGGCACGGAGCTCTCGCCGGCGCTCGGCATCGGAGCCTTCGCCGAGAAGACCCTCGTCGCGGCGGGCCAGTGCACCAAGGTGGACGAGGACGTCGACCCCGCCGCCGCGGGGCTACTCGGATGCGGCGTCATGGCCGGCATCGGCGCCGCAATCAACACGGGCGACGTCGGCCTCGGCGATTCCGTCGCCGTCATCGGCTGCGGCGGCGTCGGCATCGCCGCGATCGTCGGCGCGAAACTCGCCGGCGCGACCACGATCATCGCCGTCGACATCGACCAGCGCAAGGTCGACCTCGCCGTCTCGCTCGGGGCGACGCACGGCGTCAACTCCCGCGACGACGACCCGGTCGAGGCGATCCGCTCCCTCACCGAGGGCAACGGTGCGAACGTCGTCATCGACGCCGTGGGCCGGCCCGAGACCTTCACCCAGGCGTTCTACGCGCGCGACCTCGCCGGAACAGTGGTGCTCGTGGGGGTCCCGTCACCCGAGATGACGATCGAACTGCCGCTGCTCGACGTCTTCGGCCGCGGCGGGGCGGTCAAGTCGTCCTGGTACGGGGACTGCCTGCCGTCGCGCGACTTCCCGATGCTCGTGAGCCACTACAAGCGGGGCAACCTCGACCTCGACGCGTTCGTCTCCGAGCGCATCGGGCTCGGAGACATCGAGGAGGCCTTCGAGAAGATGCACCGCGGCGAAGTGCTGCGATCGGTCGTCGAGATCTCGGCGGCGGTGTCGTCGTGAGCTTGCGCATCGACAACATCGTGACCTCCGGCACCTTCTCACTTGACGGCGGCACCTGGGAGGTGGACAACAACGTGTGGATCGTCGGTGACGACGACGAGGTGGTCGTGATCGACCCCGCGCACGACGCGAAGGCCGTGGCGGTTGCGGTCGGCGACCGCGAGGTCATCGGAATCCTTCTGACGCACGCGCACGACGACCACATCCGCGCCGTCCGCGAATTCGCCGACCAAGTGGACGCGCCGATCTACCTCAATCCCGCCGACCGGATGCTCTGGGACGAGGTGTATCCCGGGATCGCGCCAGAGGGGGAGGTCAGCGATGAAGAGACCTTCGAGATCGCGGGGGCGACGATCACCGCGGTCGCGACTCCGGGGCACTCGCCCGGGTCGACCTGCTACTACCTCCCGAGCGAACACACGCTGTTCTCGGGCGACACCCTCTTCAAAGGTGGGCCGGGGGCGACAGGGCGGTCGCACAGCGACTTCGGCACGATCATCGAGTCGATCCAGTCGCGCCTGCTGGTGCTGCCACCCGAGACCGTCGTGCTCACCGGACACGGCGACTCGACCTCGATCGGCGCCGAGGCTCCCCACCTCGCGGAGTGGATCGCGCGCGGGCAGTAGCCCGCGCCCCACATGATGCAGAGTCTCGCCAGCAGGTTCATGCCGCTCGCCCTGACCCTCCGGGGGTCGAAGAAGCAGTTCAACACCGCCGAGGCGACACTCGCGCGCGTCGCCCAGTTGCGGGTTCGACCCCGCAGCTGGGCGCCTCCCCGGAGGCTCTCGCGTCGAGTCGACATCACCGTGCGCACGGTCGGCGGATGGCCCGTGTACGAGGTCGCCCCGCGCGGCGCACCCGTGAGTCGCCGCGCTCTCTACCTGCACGGCGGCGCCTACGTTTTCGAGATCGCCGCCCAACACTGGTCGCTCATCGCCGACCTCTCCATCTCGTCCGGGGCACGGTTCACGGTGCCGATCTTTCCGCTGGCACCGGCAGACACTGCCGCGCGGATCGTTCCGGCGGCGACCGAACTCGCCGCCGCGCTGATCGGTGAGGTCGGGGCCGAGAACACGACACTAATTGGCGACTCCGCCGGCGGGGGCATGGGTCTTGCCGTCGCGATGCGGCTGCGCGACGAGAATCGGGGCGCGCCGCGCCTGGTCCTCATCTCGCCGTGGCTCGACATCAGCGGAACCGATCCCCAGCTCGCGGTCATTGCGCCGCGCGACCCCTGGCTCGCCGTGCCGGGAACACACGCCGCCGGCCGGCTCTACCGCGGTGAGCTTGCCGAGGACGACACCCTGGTCAGCCCCATCAACGGCAGCCTCGCCGGGCTCGGTGCGATCACCCTGCTCAGCGGCACCCGCGACATCGTCAACGCGGACGCATCGCGGCTCGTGCGCCTTGCGGCGGCATCCGGACACCCGCTCGACTACCACGAGGCGCCCGAAATGCTGCACGTGTACCCGCTGCTGCCGATTCCCGAGGCGCGCGAGGCACGCCGGGTGATCACGGCGGCGATGCTCACGGTCAAGCCCTGTCCGAAGGGCGTTGTCGAGCCCTAGCCTGATTCCACGCCGACAATTGGAGGGGCGCCATGCACGCCCTTGTGGTCTACGAGAGTCTCTGGGGTAACACGGAGCAGATCGCGCGGGCGGTCGCGGCCGAGCTGGCGACGAAGATGGACGTCGAGGTGGTCGAGGCGGACACGGCGCCGGTCTCGCTCGAGGGCATTGACCTGCTCCTGGTCGGCGGACCGACGCACGCGTTCTCGATGTCCAGGTCCACTACTCGCGAGAGCGCTGTCTCTGATCACGCCGCGCCGCATGCGCCCGGTCGTGGAATCCGGGAGTGGCTGGCCGATGTGGTGCTCCCGCACGCCACGAAGGCGGCGACCTTCGACACCCGGGTGAACGCCCCGAGGTTGCCGGGCTCGGCAGCGAAGGCCGCGAAGCAGGAACTGCGTAGCCTCGGCGCGCAGATGGTGGTGAAGAAGGAGTCATTCCGCGTGCAGGGCTATGGAGGTCCGCTGATCGATGGCGAACTCGAGCGCGCAGCGGAGTGGGCCCGCTCGATCGTCAACGCTGCCATGGAGGGCTCGGTGCGCTCATAGCGGGAGGGTGATCGCGCTGCCGTGCGGCGCGGACGGGGGAGCGGGCGTAGCCTGAGATTGTGGCCGCGTTCACGGCCTCAAGAGGAATGAGATCCCCATGAAAGCCGCTCGCTACTACGCCAAGAACGACATCCGCATCGAGCAGGTCGATGCCCCAACGCTCCGCCCCGGCACCGTTGCGATCGATGTCGCCTGGTGCGGCATCTGCGGCACCGACCTGCACGAGTACCTCGACGGGCCCATCTTCATCCCCGCGCCGGGGCATCCGCACCCCATCTCCGGCGAAGAGGCCCCGATCACCATGGGGCACGAGTTCTCGGGCACCATTACGGCCGTCGGTGAGGGCGTGACCGACCTCGAGGTCGGACAGAACGTCGTCGTGGAGCCCTACATCGTCGGCCCCGACGTGTCCACCGGACCCGGCGAGAGCTACCAGCTCTCCGAGAACATGAACTTCATCGGGCTCGGCGGCCACGGCGGCGGGCTCAGCGAGAAGGTCGTCGTCGAGCGCCGATGGGTGCACCCGATCGGTGACATTCCGCTCGATGTCGCCGCGCTCATCGAGCCACTGTCCGTCGGGCATCACGCCTTCGTGCGCAGTGGGGCGAAGGCCGGCGACACCGCCCTCATCGGCGGAGCTGGCCCCATCGGCCTCCTTCTCGCCGCCGTGCTCAAGGCCGAGGGGCTCACCGTCTTCATCTCCGAGCTCAGCCAGGCGCGCAAGGAGAAGGCGACGAGCACCGGGGTCGCCGACCACGTGCTCGACCCGAGTGAAGTGGATGTCGTGGCGAAGGTCCGCGAGCTCACGGGTGGCAACGGCGTCGATGTCGGCTTCGAGTGCTCGAGCGTCAATGTCGTGCTCGACACCCTGCTCGACGCGGTTCGGCCCGGCGGGGTGGTCGTCAACGTGTCGATCTGGGGTCACCCGGCGACCGTCGACATGCAGAAGCTCGTGCTCAAGGAGATCGACCTGCGCGGCACCATCGCCTACGCCAACGACCACCCGGCGACGATCAAGCTCGTCCAGGACGGCAAGGTCGATCTGGCTCCCTTCATCACCGGCAAGATCGCCCTCGACGACCTCGTCAGCAAGGGATTCGACACCCTCATCAATCACAACGACACGCAGGTGAAGATCCTCGTTCACCCGTAGTGAGCTCACCCGTGCGGGGCGATCGCCTCGCCCCGCACGTGTGTAAACCATCCGAGATCGCGAGTCGGGTTGTGATCGCGCGTCGAGGTGTAGAAGACTCGGCAGTTCGATCCGATGCCCCACCGATGAAAGGTAGAACCGTGACTCTGACCCTTACCGACAAGGCGAGCACTGTCGTCAAGGCCATCTCGGCGCAGTCCACCGAGTCCGAATCCGGAGGCCTTCGCATTGCCGCCGACGGAGATGCAGCCGACTTCAGCATCTCGGTCGTTCCGGCCGCCGAGCCGAGCGACACCCTCGTCGAGAACGGCGGGGCCCGCGTCTTCCTCGACCCCAGCGCGGCTGAGGCGCTGTCTGAGGCGGTTCTGGATGCCGACGTCGAGGACGACGGTGCCGTGCGCTTCTCGGTCGGGACCGCCTCCTAGCGCGCGGCCCCGTCACCGCCGGGCGCCGCACCATCGGCAACGTCGATGAGGACTTCGTTGCGGCGCAGAAACCACGGCTTGTATGGCGGGTCGAAGCGCGCGAACCGAGGCTCGCCGAGCGGCGTCATCCCCGCAGCCGACACGTCCGCGAGGAGGTCGGCGCAGTGCTGCTGGTAGGAGGCCTGCGTCCACCGCCCGGAGTACTGCGTTGCGGCGCTGAGACTCTGCGGAACCAGCCGAACGCGCACTTCGGGTCGCACAGGCTCCGGGGCGGTCTCTGCGGTGATCATCGCGGGCAGCACGAACGCGACCGTGTAGGAGCCGGCATCCGCTGTCCTCTGCACGACCGGCGCGGTCATCTCCATCGCCTCCGGGGCGGACTGCTGCACCACCGGCGATGTCATGGCGAGCTTTCGCCGTGACCGGTTCTCGCCGGTGATGTAGCCGAACAGGTAGCGGAAGGCGCGATTGCCGGCATCGTCGAACCCGGCGCTCACGGTGACCTCGGCCACCATGTGTGCGGGGTACCGGCGCAGCTCGAAGCCGGGTTCGGTGCGAAGCACGAGGTAGGGCTGCTGCTCGGTCATGGTGGTGAAGCTACACCCGGTGGTCGGGACTCGGCTGGGCTGCAGGCGCCGCCCCGAGTGCGCCGCCCCGAGTGCGCTACCCCGAGTGCGCTACCCCGAGTGCGCTACCGTGACCGCGTCCCGCACGTCCGTGCCCTCGTCAGGGTCGCCGACTGTGCCTGTTTACGCCGAGCGTGTCTGGTCCGTCGGGCACACTCGGCGTAAACGAGCACTCTCGGTGGTGAGGCACACTCGGGCCCGCCATGGTGTTTCTAGCGGCGTGTGATCGCCCAGGTGCCGTCGGCGAGTGCTTTGGTCGGGTGCTGCACGTTCAGGAACAGCGTCTTCGGGTCCTTGCCGAAGTAGATTCCGCTGATCTCGGCGCCGGTGTCCTTGAGCGAGGCGAACTGCTCGACGCTGTCGGCGGTGCCGTCCTTGCGAGCATCCCGGCCGGCTACCCAGACGTCGGAGAGGTAGTTGTCCTCGACCATCCAGAGCGCGCCATCCGGACCCTGCGCGAGGTTGTCGGGGTTGTTGAACCCCGTGACCCCCGCCGCCGCATCCTCGACGGGAACGTTGAGGCCGGCCTGGACGAACGGCGTCAGCACCTGCGTGTTGAGGTCGATCGCCACCACGCGGTCCTCCGAGGTGTTCGCGACATAGAGGGTGCTGCCGATCACCTCGACGTCTTCGGGGCGGCCGAACTCGGTCGCTCCGACGGCGTTCGCCGCCGCGTCGGTGTCAACGACGACCGCGTCCATGTCGAGGGCAACCCATTCGAACGCGCCGACCTTGTCGTTGAAGGTGGACTGGTTCCAGGCCTGTGCGTCATCGGCGAGCCCGGTGAGTTTGAGGGCGTAGAGCTGCCCGTCGGAGAGGTCGCCGCGGGTCGTCGGCTCGAACTTGTAGATCGATCCGCCGTTGAGCTCGTCGATCACAAAGACGGTTCCGTCGGCGAGCGCCTCGATGCCTTCGTGGCGCATGACACCGACCTCGGTGCGCTCGACGACGTCGAGCACGACGGTCGGGTCGGCGGGGTCGAGGATCGCCTCGAAGAGGCGCCCGCCCGTGGTCTCCTCGGCGAAGAGGATGGTGCCCCATGGCGTCCACCGAATGCCGTCGAGTCGATTCCAGTCGACATCCTGTGCAATGACCTTGGCGTCGCCTGTCGTAAGGTCGACGACGGAGATCGACCCGTTCGCGCCGACCTCATGAGTGCGGTAGAGGTAGCGACCGGCGTGGCGCCCGGTCTCGTTGACGGTGTTCATGTCGGTGAGGTCGTCGACGCCGCCCGGGTAGATGTCGAGGGTTGTCTCGTCTGCGATGAGGGACTGGGTGTAGCCGGCCGGGATGACGAAAGGCTCGGTCCAGTCGGCGGTCGCCGCACCGTACGGGGTTCCGTCGACGGGATCGAAGCCCATCGGGCCGCCGGCGGCGTAGGCGGCGGGGGCGAAGCCGACGCCGACGAGAACCCCGGCGGAAATGACGCCGGCTGCTGCTGAGCTTGCTAATCGATTTCGCATGATTTCTCCTAGTGTGTGGATGCGAGTGACGGGCCCGACGCTATTTGCGGCACGCGAACGGCACAGAGGCCGCAGGTGAACATCGCGCGTCACGGCCGCGGCCCGGTCATTCGTTAGGCTCGCGGAATGCCGATCACCCCTGACGACAAGAACTGGAAGTGGGTTCTCGAGAAGCCCTGCCCCGAGTGCGGATTCGATGCCGGCAAAGTCTCGTTCCGCGACATCCCGTCGCTGATCGAGCTCACCGCCGCGGCCTGGCCCGAGCGCCTGGCGCAGCCCGACGTGCGGGACCGCCCGGATGATGCGACCTGGTCACCCCTCGAATACGCCGCCCATGTGCGCGACGTGTTCCGCATTTTCCGCGAGCGACTGCACCTCATGCTCGAGAGGGATGCGCCCGCCTTCGCGAACTGGGACCAAGACGCGACCGCGATCGCCGAGCGCTACAACGAGCAGGACCCGGCGGTCGTCGCGGTCGAGCTCGTCGCAGCGGCGGATGCCCTCGCGCGCGACTATTCCGCCGTCCACGATGTCGACCTCGGACGTACGGGACTGCGCTCGGACGGGAGCGCCTTCACGGTCGAGTCGCTCGCGCGGTACTTCATCCACGATCCCGTGCATCATCTGCACGATGTGGGCGGCACCGATAAGGTCAAGCGGCGGCGCGACAGCGGCGCGTGTTGAGCTGCGCGACGACGCGAGCAGCGAGTACACAACTCGCGTGTTCCGCGCGAAGTGCCGCATCTTCATGTTCATCGAACGCCTCGGCAGGTCTGGACGCAAAGACCGCGCGCTGCTGCGGAACAGCGCGGTGTGACCCCGCCAGAGCCAGAGACGCCGCGGCGACGCACACACCAGGGTGACGTAATGAGGAGTCCTCTTCGTCTGCGTCAGGCGGTCACCGTAGCCGCCGTCGGACTCGTCGCGGTGCCGCTCCTTGCAGGATGCGCCGCCGGCGCGACCATTATCCAGAGCCAGATGGATGAGCAGGTCGAGTGGTCGGAGAATGCGCTCCCGTTCCGTGACACCGAGGGTTTCGAGGGCGCTGCCTCCGGCAGGCTCGACGCCTCGACGGATGACGTCGGCAGTGGGGTCGGGCTGGGAAGCGTGCCGCCCGGCGACTATCTGGTTCATGTCGTGTGCCGCGGCGAGAGCCCGGTCGAGTTTCACATCACGAGCATCGATGCTGAGACCGGCCTCGCCTCGACGTCTCTGGACTGCGGCGCATCCACTTCTATCGAGGCAACCACAACTACTGCGGGTCTGTTCATCGTCGCGGATGCCGAGGGTCCCGCTGTGTGGGCCGCCTACGTTGCAGGCGAGACGGCCAGGCCGCCCTCTGCAATGACCTTGCGGTACGGCAGCAGCGCCGCCTTCATCCCGAGCCCGACGACGCCGACCATCCGATCGCCGCGGTAATAGCCCACGACGGCCTCCGAGGCGAGCGACCCCCCGAGCAGGCGGATGTCATCGGCGAGTCCCGGCAGCCCGTAGGCCTGGAGTGCCATCTCGAACTGGTTCGACCAGAACGCGGGCATCGGCTCGAACGGAGTGCTGACCGCCTCCGCGAACGCCTCCGGCGAGGCCAGCCAGGCCGCGAGCACGGCACCGGCCCGCTTGCCCGTATCGGTCGGGATATTCCAATGCTCCACCCGCCTCGCCACGTCGTCGAACATCGCGTTCGGGAAGCGGGCGATGTCGCCGACCACGTAGACATCGTCATGAACCGTGCCATCGGCCGAGACGGCCCGCATGGCGGCATCCGCGAGCACCCCGTCGGTGCAGTCGATGCCGGTGCCCGTGAGCCACTCGCTGTTGCAGTCCGAGCCGATCGCCTCGATCAGCAGAGCGGCGGGGATGACAGCGCCGTCATTGAGCTCGACCGCCTCCAGCCGGGGCGCCCCGACCAGCCCGGTGATCGTATGCCCCAGCCGGAATGCGACGCCGTGCGCCTCCTGCCGCGACAGGATTTCCGCGGCGAGGAGTGGCCCGAGCGGGCGCACGATCGGCAGCGCGCTGGGCGAGACCACGGTCACCTCGCAGCCGAGCTTGCGGGCGGTGGCGGCCACCTCGCATCCGATGAACCCGGATCCCACGATCACCACGCGCGCGCCCGGCACGAGCTCGTCGCGCAGGGCCATTGCGTCGTCGAGGGTGCGCACGGTGTGGCGGCCGGGGAGCTCGCGCAGGGCGAGCCGCCTGGGCCTCAGCCCCGTCGCGATCACGAGCGCGGCGTAGGGATGCGCCACGCCGTCACCGGTCGTCACGGTGCGCGCCGCGAGGTCGGCCGAGACGACGCGCGAGCCCAGCATCCACTCGACGTCCGCCGTCGACGCGCGCTGGGGGAAGGCGACCGACTCGTGGGTCACGACCCCCGCGAGCACGTCCTTCGAGAGTGGCGGACGGTTGTAGGGGGCGTGCAGCTCCTCGCCGATGACGGTGAGCGGCCCGGCGTAGCCCGCCTTGCGCAGCGCCTCCGCCGTGCGCAGCCCGCCCATCGCCGCGCCGACGATGATGACGGGACCCGGCGCCACGGCATCCACTATTCGACGATTCGGATGGCCTGCATCGGGCACACGTCCACGGCCGACTCCACGTTGTCACGCTCGGAGTCGTCCGCCGAGGCCAGGTACTCGAGCTTGTCGTCGTCGTTGAGCTTGAAGATGCTCGGCGCCTCGAACACGCACTGCCCGTAGTGCTGGCACAGCGCCATGTCGACTTCGATCTTGATCATTGCGTGTCCTTCACGGTCGACGGGTAGAGGTCTTTGGACGGGGTGCGGATGCCGCGGAACTCCCAGTCTCCGCCCAGCGCGGTCGAGCGCACCTCCTCGCTCTCGGTCGGCTGGGCGCCGACGTCGGTGCGGATCGGGGTCGGGCCGGTGACGATGTGGTTGGTCAGGCGGCCGAGGCCCTCGACCTCGACCTCGACGACATCGCCCGGCTCGACCGGGCGCGAGAACGCCGGCGTGCCGCTGAACAGCAGGTCACCGGGGCTCAACGTAATGGTCCGCGCGATGTCGGCGACGAGGTAGTTCATGTCCCACTCCATGTTCGCCGTGGAGTCGCTCTGCTTGACGACCCCGTTGACGATCGTCTGGATCTGCTTGCCCCTAAAGTCCCAGCCGGTGACCAGCCCGGGACCCACCGGCGCGAGGGTGTCGCTGCCCTTGACCCGAAGCATCGACCCGGCATCGGTGTCGCGGAAGTCGTGCAGGCCGTAGTCGTTGCCGACCGTGTAGCCGGCGATGAAGTCACCCGCCTGCTGCGGTGACACGTTGCGGCAGGTGCGCCCGATCACGATCACGATCTCGCCCTCGAAGTTCAGCCACTTGCAGCCCTGCGGGCGCACCACCGCGGCCTTGTGCGAGTTGAGCGCCGTGACGGGCTTGTGGAAGTACGTCGGCGCGGAGGGGAGCTTGGTCATGAACTCCTCGGTGCGGCTCGCGTAGTTGAGGTGCACCGCGATGATCTTGCTCGGTACCGTCGGCGGCAGGTGCACCGCGTCGTCGACGCCGACCTCGCGGCCGTCGCCGGCCACGAGGGTGTCGCCGTGCCGCTCGACGTCGACCGGGTAGCCGTCGAGCAGGATGCGCCGGAATTCGCGCACGGGCTCAGTCACGCGACAGCGTCAGGTTCTTCGGGGCGGGGAATCCGCCTGCCGGGCGCGGGAACCACACGTGCACTTGGCCGGTGCCGATGGAGTTCTCGTACTCGCTGTACATCACGCCGGGGGCGGTGCAGCGGTCCTCCCCGATCGCGCCAGCGGTGACGAGCCAGTGCCCGAACATCGCCTCGGGGCGGAACTTGTGGAACTCGGGCATCGTCTCGAGCACGCGGGCGTGGTCGCCGGCTTTGAACCACTCGAGGCGGTCCTCGTCGGCGGCGCGGGCGGCGGGGGTGAAGATGTGCGACGGGTCGCTCGCCTCGTGCCCCCGCAGCTCGCGCAGCTTGTAGAAGGTGTGGGACAGGGCGCCGGATGCGAGGATGATGACCTTGCGGTCGCTCGCGGCGATCGCCTCTCCGAGGGCACGTCCGGCGCGGAGCATGTCCTCGTCGGTTGCGGTCTGGCAGATGCTGATGCTCAGCCAGCGCTTGTCGAGTCCCTCGCCGAGGAACTTCCACAGGTTGATCGTGGCGTACATGACCGGCAGGTCCGGGTCGTCGATCGGCGTGATCCAGGTGCCGTTCTTCTCCGCGAAGCTCTCGGCCAGCCGGGCCAGCTCCGGGTCGCCGCGGTAGTCGAACGGAACCCCGTGCATGCCGCGGGGGAGCTCCTCCGAGGTGAACTTGCCGCTGCGGCGCTCGTGCGAGTTGATGACGAACTCGACGGTCGTGGCCCAGTGGCTGTCGACGACGACGACGGTGTCGTAGTCGGCCGTCTCGAAGACGTCCTTGCGCAGCTTTTCGAGGCCGGGAACAAGACTGATCTCGTGTCCCTCGTTGATGTCCAGGCGGACATCCTCGGGAAGCATGATCGTCGGGACGTGTGCGATGAGGCCGACGCCTACGATTTCACCCATGTGCTATTCCTTCCATCCGTGAGGTGCAACGACCGTGTTCTTCACGTCCGCGTAAAAATCAAAGGACCACGTGCCGCCCTCGCGGCCGACGCCCGACTTCTTCGATCCGCCGAAGGGCGCGCGCAGGTCGCGCACGAAGAAGCAGTTGACCCAGATCGTGCCGGCGACGAGCCTCTCGGTGATCGCGGCGGCGTGCGCCCGGTCGCCGGACACGACGACGGCGGCGAGCCCGAACTCGGTGCCGTTCGCGAGCTCGAGGGCCTCCTCGTCGGTGGCGAATTTCTGCATCGTGAGCACGGGCCCGAAAACCTCCTGCGTGAGGATCTCGCTGCCGCGCGCGGCATCGCCTACGAGGGTCGGCGTGAAGTACAGGCCGCCGAGGTCGGCGTTGGGTGTGCCGCCCATGAGGATTCTCGCACCGTCGGCCTCGGCACGGTCGACGAATCCCTTGATGCGTTCGAAGTGCACGGCGTGCACCTGGGGGCCGATGTCGGTGTCGGGGTCGCGCGGGTCGCCCTGGCGAAGTGACGCGGCCTTGGCCTGGAAGGCCGTGGCGAAGTCGTCCGCGATGCTCTCGTGCACGAGCAGCCTCGTGCCGGAGAGGCAGACCTGCCCGGCGTTGTCGTACTGCTCGACGGCGAGCGCGGCGGCGAGTTCGATGTCGGCATCCGCGAGCACGATGCACGGGCTCTTGCCGCCGAGTTCGAAGCTGCACGGGGTGAGGTTGTCGGCGGCGGCGCGGGCGATCGACTTCGCGGTGGGCACAGACCCGGTGAACGAGATGCGGCTGAGTCCCGGATGCGCGACGAGTGCGGCTCCCGCCTCCCGGCCGAATCCCTGCACGAGGTTGAAGACCCCGTCGGGCAGTCCGGCCTCGGTGCAGATGTCGGCGAGCAGGGATGCCGTGAGCGGCGTCCATTCGGCGGGCTTCAGCACGACCGTGTCGCCTGCCGCGAGCGCGGGCGCGATCTTCCACGTGGCGAGCATGAGCGGGGCGTTCCACGGCGTGATGAGGCCGGCGACTCCCGAGGGGTCCCAGGACACGTGGTTCGTGTGGCCGCGGGTCTCGAAGTCATCGTGCGTCAGGTGATTGACGGCCCAATCGGCGAAGAAGCGGAAGTTGTGCGCGACGCGCGGCATGACGCCGCGCAGGTTGCTGCGCAGCAGGCCGCCGTTGTCCATGGTCTCGACATTCGCGAGCTCGGGCAGGCGCTCCTCGACCAGGTCGGCGATGCGGTTCAGGATCGCCGCCCGCTCCGCTGTCGGCATCGCGGCCCAGGCGGGGAAGGCCTCACGAGCGGCGGCGACGGCGAGGTCGATCTCGTGCGCCCCGCCGCGCGCGATGTTGCCGAGCTCGGACCCGTCGATGGGGGAGGTGTTGGCGAAGGTGGTCTTGGATGCCACCCGGCGGCCACCGATGAAGTGCCGCGGGTCGACCGACACTCCGGCCACGGTCACGTCAGCTAGGTCAATGCTCGTCATGCTGCTCCCTGATCCGCAGGCTCGTCGTTAAGTCATTCGGATGCTAATGAAATACACTACGCAATAGCCCGCCCATCTACAACTTGTTTTCGATGGGAGACGTGAGAGGACGCCATGAGCAGCTTTCGCCCCCGGATCGCGAGCTGCCGGGTGGCGGCGACCTCGACCCGGCGACCTACGGAGAGCCGAGCCGGCACGAGAGCGTCTACGACGTTGACGCGGTGCAGGATCCCGTCGACCTCGAGCTCGCCTGGGTCGCCCTCGCGGCCGGCATCCCGCTCCTCGCGATCTGCCGCGGACTGCACATCGTCAACGTCGTGCGTGGGGGATCTCTCGTGCAGAATCTGCCCGTGCACCACCGGCACCACGAACACGACCTGCTCTTCGACCGAGCGCACGAGCGCTTCGGCTTCGCAGGGCCGTCGGTGCGGGCATCGTGCTACCACCACCAGGCCCTCGACCGGCTCGGCGAGGGTCTCGCCGTCGTCGCGCGGGCGACCGACGGGGTGCCGGAGGCCGTGCTGATCGACGCCCCGGGCTGGGCGATCGGCGTGCAGTGGCATCCGGAGGACACCGCGACGAGCGACCCCGATCAGGCCGCGCTGTTCGCCGAGCTCGTCAGGCAGGCGGAATCGTGGAGTCGGCCTTTTCAACGTTGACCGTGATCAGCCGCAGCATCTCGGCGAGTTCCTCGCGGCGGGCGACGTCGATGGGGCCCGAGATGTGCTGCTCCTCGAGATTGAACTCGGGGAACAGCTCGGTCATCATGGCGCGGCCGTCGTCGGTCAGGCGCACGAGCACGAGCCGCCCGTCGGCCTGGCTGCGCTCGCGGGTGACCCAGCCGCGATCCTGAAGGGTCGTGAGCACGCCGGTGAGCGTTGCCTTGGAGAATCCGCCCTCGAGCGCAATCTGGCGGGTCTCGATGGGCTCCCAGATCCAGGTGACCCACAGCACGACGAAACCGGTCCAGGAGAGGTTGTGCTGGGCCAGCACCGAGCGCTCGAGGTGGTTGCGCACGGCGTTCGCGGCACGGAACAGGTTCGAGGTGACGGCCATGGCGGCGTAGTCGAGGGGGAGACCGCCGAGGCGTTCGCTCACCTGGCGCTCCGTCTCGGCAAGCGTGAACGGTCCGGCCATGGGGTGCTCCTCGTCGAATGGTGACGCACGTACTCTATTGGACGGTTCCGGCAAGAAAATCGTGCCCGACCCCGCCCACGATCGATTATGGTTCTGATAGTGATTGTTCGTCCCCGAACAATCACCGAGGAGATGACATGACTTCAATGACGAACGTCACGCTGGCCGACCTGGACCTGTTCGAGCAGGCGCCCCCGTGGGAGCTGTTCGACGAGCTGCGGGCGAAGGCGCCCGTGCACTGGGACGAGGAAGAGGCACCGAACCACGGGTTCTGGTCGCTCACCGGGTACCACGACATCGTGCATGTGCTGCGCGACACCGAGACCTTCTCGAGCGAGAAGGGCACCGTCAACCTCGAGGAGCTCGACGCCGACCAGATCGAGGCGCGCAAGTCGATGCTCGAGACCGACGGGGCGCGCCACCGCGCGCTGCGCCGGCTGATGCAGGGCGAGTTCACCCCTAAGGCCGTCGCCGGCTACGAGACATTCCTGCGCGGGCTCACCGCGACCACGCTCGACGAGGCCTTCGCGCTCGGCGAGTTCGACTTCGTGGCGCAGGTCGCCGCCGACTTCCCGATCCGGGTGCTCGCGCGGATGCTCGATGTGCCGGATGCCGACATCCACAAGCTCATCGACTGGGGCAACCGCATGGTCGGCAACACCGACCCCGAGCACGCCGACGTGCTGGCCGACTCCGAGGAGAGCGAGAAGTACCGGCTGCTCCCGTTCCGCTCACCCGCCGCCCAGGAGGTCTTCGACTACGGGCGGGCGCTCGCCGACCGCCGCCGCGGCCGCAACGGCGTCGACCTTGTGTCGCGCCTGGTCAACCAAGAGCCGATGGACGGCATCCCGCTCTCCGAACGGGATTTCAACAGCTACTTCCTGCTGCTCGTCGTCGCCGGCAATGAGACGACCCGGCACACGATCACCCACTCGATGAACTACCTCATGCAGAACCCCGACCAGCTCGAACTGCTCCAGGAGCGCCCCGAGCTGATCCCATGGGCGGTGGAGGAGTTCCTGCGGATGGCGAGCCCCGTTTACCACTTCCGCCGCACGGCGACCCGAGACACCGAGATCCGCGGCCAGGCGATCAAGGAGGGCGACAAGGTCGTCACCTGGTTCGCCGCCGGCAACCGCGACCCGCAGGTGTTCGACGACCCGTACCGCATGGACGTGACCCGCAACCCGAATGAGCACATGGCCTTCGGTCGCGGCGGCCCGCACATGTGCATGGGCAACGCGCTCGCCCGGCTCGAGATCAAGATCATGTTCGAAGACCTGCTGCCGCGCATCACGAGCGTGCAGCAGATGGGCGAGGTCTCCCGGCTGCGCAGCAATTTCATCAACGGCATCAAGCGCTTCCCGGTGAAGGTGGAGCTCAAGTAAGGAACGGCATGACGACGACAGAACCGGCTGCGGCCGGCGGCCCCGGGGCCGCACCCGCCGACCCGCACGCGACCTTCCCGCATCCGATCTGGGGGGACGAGTCCGACGTCGTCGACCTCGCCCTCGACTGGTCCGCGAAGCGTGTCGTGCGGCACACCGACCCCCTCTCGACAGCGCGCTCCGCCTCGGAGCTCGCGGCGGATGCGGGGCCGACGATCACGGCATCCGGTATCGGGGGAGCGGCGGCCCTCGACGTCTTCGACCGCGTGCTCGAGCCGGCGACCCGATCGCAGGACGATCCGCTCAACCTCGCCTACATTGCGGCTGCGCCGACGCGCGCCGCGATCGCCTTCGACTTCGTGACGAGCTCGGCGAACATCTTCGGCGGGCTCTGGGAGGCTGGCGCCGGCGCGATCTACGCCGAGAATGAGGCCATCGCCTGGCTGGTGGGGCTGCTCGGCTGGCCGGAGGGGGCGGGCGGATGCTTCGTCTCCGGCGGCACCTCTGGCAACCTCTCCGCTCTGCTGACCGCACGCGAGACCGCGCTCTCCCGCCGGGGCGCCCGCCCGCCCGGCGGCTGGAAGCTCGCCTGCTCCGCCAATGCGCACTCGTCGATCCAGACCGCCGCGCGGGCGCTCGACGTCGACATTCTCGACGTCCCCGTCGACGAGCGCGGTCACCTCACCGGACCCGCCCTGCGCGCCGCCCTCGAGCGGTCGCCTGACGTCTTCGCGGTCGTCGCCTCCGCCGGCACGACCAACGAGGGCATCGTCGACGACCTCGCCGCCATCGCGGATGTCTGCGAGGAGTTCGGCGTCTGGCTGCACGTCGACGGCGCCTATGGCGGCGCCGGACTCGCCGCGCCGAGCGTGCGGCACCGCTTCGACGGCATCGAGCGCGCCGACAGCTTCATCGTCGACCCGCACAAGTGGCTCTTCGCCCCGTACGACTGCTGCGCACTGGTCTACCGCGACCCGCAGTTGGCCCGGGCCACCCACTCGCAGCACGCGAGCTACCTCGACCACGTCGACCGGGAATCGTGGAACCCGAGCGAGCTGGCCCTGCACCTCTCCCGCCGCGCGCGCGGCCTGCCGTTCTGGTTCAGCCTCGCCACCCACGGCACCGACCGCTACCGCGACGCGATCGAGAGCTCGATCACGACGGCCAACGAGGTCGCCGAGGCGATCCGGGCATCCGACCACCTCGCACTGCTGCGCGAGGTGGAGCTGTCGGTCGTCATCTTCGAGCGGCCCGGCTACACCGACGCGCAGTACAGCGAGTGGTCGCATGAGGCGGCCGTGACCGGACGGATGCTGTGCGTGCCGACAAAATGGAACGGCCGCACCGTGCTCCGCCTCGCGTTCGTGAACCCCGCCACCGACCCGCGCGCCGTGATCGAGGTGCTCGAGACGCTGCGCTGAGTCACGTGGCACGTTTCGCTTTCATTATTCAGGAGTGACAGGGGTGGGGCGGTGCCGCCACCACGGTTTTCTCGCCCGACCTGCCGCGAATTGCCCGTTTCGGTCCCCTCCGGGTGCGCGAACGGCCCTGCTGGGCCTCGCGAGGGTGCCGGATGCTGGTCTCGGCAAAAACTGCGCCCTTCCACTCCTGAATAATGAAAGCCCCAGTGCTACCTCGGTGACGAAGCCGGCCGCAGCATCGCGATCCGCTCGAGGAAGGCGTCGACGAGAGCGTAGGTGCGCTCGCGCGCGGCGCCCTCCTCTGCCCGGGTGTGGGCGAGCAGCGCCACGGGGTCCTGGCCGTCGGCGATGACCTTGGTGGCGCCGCCCTCGGTCAGCCAGCCCTTCAGGGTGTCGGCGTCGAGCTCGGGGTGGAACTGCACCGCGAGGCTGCGGCCGAAGCTGAAAGCCTGCGACGCCGCGGCGTTGCGCGCGAGCTCAGTGGCGCCGGCGGGCAGAGTCCAGCGGTCGTAGTGGAACTGGAACCACGGCCCGGGGCCGATGAGCGACTGGTCATCGCTGTGGACCGGAGTCCAGCCGATCTCGGCCTTCGGGGCGGGGGTGACCGTGCCGCCGAGTGCGCGGGAGAGAAGCTGCCCACCGAAGCAGACGCCGAGCACGGGGACATCCGCGAGCACAGCCTGGCGGAGCCATTCGACCTCCGGCGTGAGCCATCGCCCGATGGACTCGTCGTCCCAGGCGCCCCACGGCGCGCCGAGGGGGACGACGAGGTCGTACCCGGCCAGGTCGGGGAATTCGAAGCGCACGTTGGGAGTACGGAAGTTTCCGGCATCCACGACGAGGATCTCGTCGACCTCGAAGCCGTGATGGCGCAGCCGGTCGGCGATCGGCCCGGATGAGGTCACGTGGTCGTGCTGCACGAAGAGGGCTTTCACGTGGGCTCCCAAGCTTGCGGTTCGGCGGATCTGGCCTAGTATCGCACTAATCGTTCATGGCCGAACGATTTATCTCCGGAGGATCAATGAGTACCGATGTAGCTGCTCTCCGCTTGGAACTTGAGTCACGAGGAATCGATGTGCTTCGCCTCATTTACGCCGACATCCTGGGAACGACGAGGGCGAAAGACCTTCTCGTGAGCCAGCTCGAAAGCTCGGCGGCGAAGGGCGCGACCTTCTGCCAGGGGGTCTGGGTCACGACCACTCGCGGGGGAGTGCTCGACGGCAACGACATCATGTCGTCGGGGCTGCCCGACCTCATCATGAGGGTCGATCCGTCCACCGTCACGCTGATGCCGTGGGAGCCGGGCGTTGCTCTGGCCCTCGCGGATGCGTTCGATCCGGACGGCTCCGCGAGCGTGCTCTCTCCCCGGTCCGTGCTCAAGGGGGTGATCGCGCGGTACACGAAGCTCGGCCTCGTTCCGGTCGTCGGCCCGGAACTGGAGTTCTACATTGCCGAGCGCGGCGAGAACGGCTGGCGTCGCGTGATCGAGACGACCGGGCGCGTGTACACGACGGGCGCCTGCGTCGACCCGAAGGGCACCTTCCTGCACCTGATGCGGATGCTGGACCAGATGGACATCGGCGTCTTCGCCGGCAACCACGAGTTCAGCCCGTCCCAGTACGAGATCAACCTCTGGCACGGTGAGGCGCTGAGGGCGGCCGACCGCACCTTCCTGTTCAAAACCGCGATCAAGGACATCGTCGCCCGCACCGGTCAGCTCGCGACCTTCCTCGGCAAGCCGTGGACCGACGAGGGCGGCAGCGGTTTTCACCTGCACTTCTCGGTGACCGACGAATCCGGCACAAACCTCATGGTGACGCCGGAGGGCGAGCTGTCCGGCACCGCCGACAACATGATCGCCGGAATCCTCGGCCACGCCGCGTCGCTCGTGGCGTTCACCAATCCGACCGTGAACGCCTACAAGCGGCTCGGCCCCGACACCCTCGCGCCGTATCGGGCCAACTGGGGCCACGACAACCGCAGCTCGATGCTGCGCGTGCCGCCCGAGCGCGGGTCGGGAACCAGGCTCGAGATCCGGGTCGGCGACGGGGCGGCCAACCCCTACCTGATCATCGCGTCGGTGCTGGCGGCGGCCCTCGACGGCATCGAGCGCTCACTGCCGGCCCCGCCGAGCGCGGAGGGCTGGTCGTACGAGAACGAGTCGGCGGAGATCCTGCCGACGACGCTCACTCACGCGCTCGACGCGCTCGAGAGGGATTCGTTCATGAGGGATGCACTCGGCGCGCCGCTCGTCGACGTGTTTGTGCTGCTCAAGCGCGACGAGGTGGCGCGCTACGAGGACGAGGTCGACGACCCCGACACCCGCGAGGTGACCCAGTGGGAGCTCGACGAGTACCTCGAGGCCTACTGACGCGGCGGCCGCCCCCGAGCGCCTCCCGCGGCTGTTGTTCACCCGCGCGGCAGTAATCGCATCCGCGCGAGTCAACAGCGTGCGCGCGGAAGCCCGCGGCCGTGCTTCGCCGATCCTGCCGGGCCCCGCGCGATCGGGCTACACCGGCTGGGAGCGGTCGGCGACGAGCTCGCCACCCGCGAACGTCGTGCCGACCTCGCGGTAGTAGCCTCCGAGCACCTCGTCGACCGGTAGCAGCGACCCGAGCTCGTCCCATTGCGAGTCGGCGAGGCTGAGCTCCGCGTCGCCGCGCCAGGCCGGCCCGAGGTCAAGATCGATGCCTCCCATCGACACGAGCTGGTCGAGGGACATGCCGCCACCGGTGGCGATCGACGGCATGAAGCGGTTGTGCAGCATTTTGTGGCCGTTGACGAAGCCGTTGTCCTCCGACGGTTCGCGTAGCGTGACGACGGCGCTTGCGAGGCGGTGGTCGTAGGCGGAGAGGGATGCGCCGAGCTGCGCTCCGTTCTCGAGCCGTGGGGTCGCCTTGCCCCGGTTGAACAGTCGCGTGACGTGGATCGAGCCGAACTTCTTCGGGTAGCCCTGGAACCAGCCGCGACCGATCGCGAAGTCCTTCGTGACCCAGATCGCGACGCAGCGGCTGTAGGTGACGCCCTGGTAGGAGCAGCGCACGACGGCAAAGGCCTCGAGGTACTGGGAGCGGATCGGGTCGAGCAGTTCGAGGCCGCCCTCGCTGCAGGACTGCCAGTCGGCCCAGATGAGAGCGACCGCGCCGGGCCGATCCGGGGCGAGGTCAATGTCGTCCGGCAGGATCGCGCGCACGTTGGCCGGGTCGGTCAGGTACTCGATGGTGAGCAGCGTGCCCGAGTAGTACCAGGGCGGGTTCGGCACGAGCGCACTCGAGCCTTTCGGCGTCAGCGGCGGCAGGAATCCGTGGAGAGCAGTCATAGCGCCAGATTCTAGCCCCGAACCGCCGTTTGTTCGTGAACAAACGAAAAGTGCAAATCGGGCCCGAGGCTCTTGACCTGCGCCTCGCCATTCGCCATCCTGTACCCAGGTCGTTCGGATACGCACGATCTCTTACCCGACTCAATGAGGAGTTATGCCATGGCGGTAACCCAGAACGAAGCCGAATCGCGAACGCTGCTCCGCACGGGGCGCCTCGGTGTCATCGGGATCGTCTTCTTCGTTGTCGCGGCCGCGGCGCCGCTCGTCGGCATGACGGGCGCGGTGCCGGTCGCGATCGTGCTCGGCACGGGAGCCGCGGCCCCCGGCGCCTATCTCGTCGTCGGCATCACACTGCTGTTCTTCAGCGTCGGTTACGCCGCGATGAGCCAACGCGTCACCAACGCCGGCGCCTTCTTCGCCTACATCGGGCGCGGCCTCGGCACCCACCTCGGCGTCGGGTCGGCGCTCACCTCGGTGCTCGCCTACGTCGCCATCCAGCTCGCCATCTACGGTTTCTTCGGCGCCGTCGTCGCCGGCCAGGTCGGGGTACTGCCGTGGTGGGGGTGGGCGCTGCTCGCGTGGGCCATCGTCACCGCCCTCTCGCTGCTCAGCGTGGATGTCGGCGCCAAGCTGCTCGGCATCCTGATGCTCCTCGAGGTCGCGGCACTGCTCGTGACCGCGGTCGCGATCCTCATCGACGGGGGACCTGAGGGCCTCGACTTCGCGGCATCCTTCAACCCGTCCGCAATCCTCGCCGGTGGGCTTGCCGGCTCGGCGGGCATCGCCTTCGCGTTCGCCTTCGCCTCGTTCATCGGATTCGAGGCCACGGCCATCTACGGCGAGGAGTCGAAGGACCCCAAGACGATCGTGCCCCGGGCGACCTACCTCGCGGTCGGCGTGATCACCGTGCTGTTCGCGGTGACCGCCTTCGCAATGGTCACCGGGATGGGGGCGTCCACTGTCGTCGACAGGACCGTCGAGTACTCGTCGATCGACGGCGCACCGCTTGCCGACCCTGCCGCGGTGCTCTTCACCCTTGCCGCGGACTACGTCGGCCCGTGGATGGCGACCGTCATGAGCATCCTCGTGATCTCGAGCCTGTTCGCCGGGCTGCTCGCCTTCCAGAATGCCTCCGGCCGCTACATCTTCGCGCTCGGTCGTGGCGGCGTGCTGCCGAAGCAGTTCAGCCGCGTCAACGGACGCGGTGCCCCCGCCGCGGCATCCATCGCGACCTCGGTCATAACCGGCGCGGTCATCGTCGTCTTCGCGCTCTTCGCCCTCGACCCGGTCACCAACCTGTTCTTCTGGTTCAGTGGACTCGCGGTCGTCGCCATCGTGCTCATC
Source organism: Marisediminicola sp. UYEF4 (assembly GCF_040546025.1). Taxonomy (NCBI): domain Bacteria; kingdom Bacillati; phylum Actinomycetota; class Actinomycetes; order Micrococcales; family Microbacteriaceae; genus Marisediminicola; species Marisediminicola sp. UYEF4. Next base: position 179,684 of record NZ_JBEPNA010000003.1, read on the forward strand.
GAGATCCTCGTCTGTATCGCGGTGATCGTGTTCTTCGCCAAGAACAAGGGCGAGGAGAACGCCTTCCAGACGGTCATCGCCCCGGTGATCGCCGTCGTCGGGCTCGCCCTCGGCGAGTACCTCCTCATGTCCCGCTTCGGTCTGCTCGCCGGCACGGTTGCCGAGGGCGTCGATCCGACAGTGACCCCGTGGGGGCTGAACGCGCTCGGCTGGCTGCTCGTGCTGCTCCCATTCGTGCTCGTGCTCGTCGGGTTCCTGCTCTCCCGGTTCCAGAAGACCGAGAACGAGGCGCTCGTGCGCGACGTGCTGAGTTGAGCCAGAACTGAGCTGAACAACGGATGCCCGTCCCTCGAGATCTCGGGGGCCGGGCATCCGTTCGCGGTGGCAGTTCTACAGGTGGATGAACGTCGTCTTCAGCTCGGTGTACTTCTCGAGCGCGTGCACCGACTTGTCGCGGCCGTTGCCCGACAGCTTGTAGCCGCCGAAGGGCACGGTCAGGTCGCCCTCCTCGTAGCAGTTGACCCAGACCGTGCCAGCCCGCGGCCGCCGGGAGAGCCGGTGCGCCTTCGAGAGGTCGGACGTCCAGAGGCCGGCCGCGAGGCCGTAGTCGGAGTTGTTGGCGACCCGGATTGCCTCGTCGTCGCTGTCGACGGTGACGACGGCGAGCACCGGGCCGAAGACCTCCTCCTGCGCGAGTCGGGAATCGGGGGAGACCCCCGCGAGAACCGTCGGCTCGAAGTAACTGCCCGCCCCCGGCAGCGAGGCCGATTCGAAGACGGATCCGCGATGAGCTCCTCGGCGACATCGCGGTGCACGATGAGCCGCGACGGCGCGGTGCACATCTGGCCGGAGTTGAAGAAGATGCCCCATGCGGCGGTTGAGATGGCCGTCTCGAGGTCGGGGGCATCCGGCAGGATGATGTTCGGCGACTTGCCGCCGAGCTCGAGCCAGGTGCGCTTGAGGTTCGAGGTGGCCGAGTACTCGAGGTAGGCGCGCCCGACCGCGGTCGAGCCGGTGAACGCGAGCGCGCCGACCTGCTGGTGCATGCCGAGGTGCTTGCCGAGCACGGAGCCTGACCCGGGAACGACATTGAGCACGCCGCGGGGGATGCCCGCCTCGAGTGCCAGCTCGGCGATCCGCAGTGCCGAGAGCGAGCTGAGGTCGGACGGTTTGTGCACGACGGTGCAGCCGACAGCGAGCGCTGGCGCGATCTTCCAGGCCGACAGTGTGAGCGGGAAGTTCCACGGGGTGACGACCCGACGACGCCGACGGGCTCCCGGGTGATGAGGGCGAGGTTGTCGGGTCCAACGGGGGCGGTCTCGTCGAGCTGCTTGTCGGCGAGCTCGGCGTACCAGCGGTCGGTCGCGAGAACGGCGCGCAGCTCGATGCCCCAGGCGTCGTCGATCGGCTTGCCCATCTCGAGGCTCACCATGAGGGCGAGCTCGTCGCGGTGCTCCTCGATGAGGTCGGCCCAGCGCAGCATGAGCTCCTTGCGTACCCGCGGCGCGTACCGCGGCCACTGGCCGTCGTCGAACGCTCGCCGCGCCGCGGCGACCGCGGTGTCGAGGTCGTGCACGCTCGCCGACGGCACCTGTGCGAGAGCGAGCCTGTCACGCGGGGAGAGGTGGGTGAAGGATGCCGAGAGGGTCGTGCGTCCACTGTAGGTCATTCGCTCCCTAACGTCTCCGGGGCGCCGTTCGAACCGGACGACAGGGTCGGCCCCGACTCTGCTAAACTCCCAAGGTTGCCGTCTAACGGCCGCGGATAAAGAGAGCCCACTCATCGGAGCCGGGCACCGCGCAACTAGTAAGGAAGGGGATCCCATCTATGGCTCTTGAAGCCGACATCAAGAAGGCGATCATCGACGAGTACGCTACCCACCCAGGTGACACCGGATCCCCCGAGGTCCAGATCGCCATGCTGAGCCGCCGGATCCTCGATCTGACGGAGCACCTCAAGGAGCACAAGCACGACCACCACTCGCGTCGTGGCCTGCTGCTCCTGGTCGGCCAGCGCCGTCGTCTGCTGGGCTACCTGCAGCGCATCGACATCGATCGCTACCGTGCACTCATCGGACGCATCGGACTTCGTCGCTAGAACGCTTCGACTTGACGACGGGCCGTCTCCCTCGGGAGGCGGCCCGTTTCGCATTCCCGGATTGGCGCCGCGCACGGCACCGGGCGCTACTCGAGAACGAACGTGACCTCGAGCACGACCTGCCAGCTCGTGACCTCGCCGTCGCTGATGATCGCAGTCTGGTCCTTCACCCACGCGCCCTCGATATGGCGCAGGGTCTCGCTCGCCCGCTTCACGCCGTCACGGATAGCGGCTTCGAAGCTCTGGTCCGAGCGCGAGGTGATCGTGGTGACGCGGGCGACTGACGACATGGTGACTCCTTTGAATGGGCATCGGAGCTTCTATCGAACCCGTCGACGCCACGCGCCGCAAAGGGTTGAGCGGATTCCGCGCATCCGATAGGGCCTCGCGCCGCGCAGGGGGTCGATCTTTTCAGTCGAGCCGCCCTCATGCACGGGATGGACGCGCGCGTGCGGCAGTCTTGACTCATGACCTCACCGATCCCGCCGCGGGACGACGTCGCTCTGACGACGCTGCTGCCACCTCGCCACCGCCACGTCGACGCGACGCTGCGAAGCGAGCTCTCGACTCTCGAGTCGGGACGGCTGTGGGACGCCGACCCGGAGACCCGCGAGGAGTTCTAGAGATGGCCGCCTCCAGCATCCCCGCCGTCCCGCTCAACGACGGGCAGAGCCTGCCCCCGATCGGCCTCGGCACCTTCGGCATGCGCGGGCCGAGCGGGGTGGCATCCGTCGTCTCCGGCCTCGAAGCAGGCTACCGACTGCTCGACACGGCACTGCGCTACGGGAACGAGAAGGAGGTCGGGGAGGCGGTGCGCGAATCGGGTATCGATCGCGGCGAGATCTCGGTGACGACCAAACTGCGCGGCCGCAACCACGGCTTCTACGAGACTCTCGAGGGATTCGACGAGTCCCTCGCGAACCTCGGGCTCGACTACGTCGACCTCTACCTCATCCACTGGCCCCTGCCCCGCCTCGGCAAGTTCGTCGACTCCTGGCGGGCGATGATCTGGCTCCGGGACCAGGGCGCCATCCGCTCGATCGGGGTGAGCAACTTCACGCCGGCCCACATCGGGCAGCTCATCGTCGAGACCGGGGTCACCCCCGCGGTGAACCAGGTCGAGCTGCACCCATACTTCCCGCAGTCCGCCCAACGGGCGTTCCACGCGGAACACGGCATCGTCACCGAGAGCTGGAGCCCGCTCGGCAGGAAGCGCCGGCGCCTCGCCTCGGAGCCGATCATCGTCGGCATCGCGGCGGCGCACGCGGTCACCACGACCCAGGTCGTACTGCGCTGGCATCTGCAGCTTGGCGCGGTCGCCATCCCGAAGTCCGCCAACCCGGCACGGCAAGCGGCCAACCTCGACATTCTCGGATTCGAGCTCACCGACGCCGAGATCGAGGCCATCTCCTTTCTCGAGACACGGCGCACGTGGTGGGCAGACCCCGACCGGCACTACGAACTCTGAACCGGGAGCCTTCCGATGCCGCGCCCGCTCAGTCGCCGACCCGCACCTGCTTGACGCGCGACGTGTGCCCGCGCACGATCTCGACCCGGCTCTTCGACACCCCGAGGTGCTTCGCGAGCACCTTGACGAGGGCGTCATTGGCCGCCCCATCGACCGCCCGCTCGTTGAGGTACACGGTGACCTCCGCCGTGCTGGTGGGCTCGACGAGCGGCCCCTTGCTGCTGCCGGGCTTGACCCGCACGGTGAGGTCCACGGGGTGGCTCAGGCCGGGTTCGGGTCCGTGCCGACGGCGCGCTGAACATGGCTGCGCGCGTGCTCGACCGCGGAATCGAGATCATCGAAGAGGTGGTTCTGGTGCCTCAGCGAGCCCAGCACACCGACGTGGGTCAGCAGGTTGAGGTGGCGTTCCTGCACGCCCTTGATGAGCACGGTGATCCCGCGCCGCTCGAGGTTCTGCACGATCTCGGTCACCACACGGGCGCCCGTCGCGTCGAGAACCTGCAGTTGGGACATCCGGATGATGACGACATGCACGTTCGTGATGAGGCTGATGCGGTCGAGCACCCGCTCCGCCGCGCCGAAGAACAGCGCGCCGTCGAGCCGGAAAAGGGCGATCTGCTCGTCGCCGGCGACGATGACGCCCGGCAGCTCCTCCCGGTGCACCCCGCTCGAACGGGCGAGGGTGCGCAGCGCGAAGAACGCGGCGACGACGATGCCGATCTCGACGGCGACAATGAGGTCGACCGAGACCGTGATGATCGCGGTGACGATGAACACGATCGTGTCGGACCTCGTCGAGCCGACGATGCTGCGCACGGTCGCGACGGACACCATGCGGATGGCCGTCAGCATGAGCACTCCCGCGAGGGCGGCCAGCGGGATGGCCGACACGGGGCCGGTGGCGAGGTAGACGACGCCGATGAGCACGATCGAGTGCACGATCGCGGCGACCCGGGTTCGGCCGCCCGACCGCACGTTGACCGCCGTGCGCGCGATCGCGCCGACAGCGGGCATCCCGCCGAAGAACCCTGAGGCGACCGACGCGAGGCCCTGGCCGACGAGTTCCCTGTCGGGGTCGTACGGGCCGGTGTCGGCGAGGGTCGCCGCGACCCGCGCCGACAGCAGCGACTCGATTGCCGCGAGTGCCGCGACGGTGAGGGCCGGGCCGATGAGCACGGCCACCGTCTCCCACGACAGATCGGGCATCGACGGCAGTGGCAGCGACGAGGGCAGGGCACCGATCCGCGCGACGGGAAGCTCGGCGAGTTCGGCGACGACCGTGACGAGGATGATCGCGACGATCGATCCCGGCAGCTGGGGGTGGATGCGCGGGGCCAGGATCATGATCGCGGCGACGACGAGCACCATCGCGATCGGCCACACGGCCGCCGCCGGCGCGAGTGTCGAGAGGCCCTGGGCCGCCGCGACGGCGGCGTTGTCGCTCTCGCCTGTCTCGACCCCGAACGCGGAGGGGATCTGCTGCAGGAAGATGATCACCGCGATGCCGAGAGTGAAGCCCTCGATCACGGGCCACGGAATGTAGGTGACGGTGCGGCCGAGCCTCAACGCCCCGGCCACGATGACGATGACACCGGCCATCACCGCGACGATGGCGACGGCGGCGACGCCCTCACGCGCCACGATCGGCCCGAGCACAACCACCATCGCGCCGGTCGGCCCGGAGACCTGCACATTCGACCCGCCGAACACGCCGGCGACGATGCCCGCAACGATCGCGGTCACAAGCCCGGCGGCCGCGCCCGCGCCGGAGCTGACCCCGAACGCGAGCGCGAGCGGGAGAGCGATGATGCCCACGGTCACCCCGGCGACGAAGTCGCCCTTCCAGGTGCGTGGCACCTGGGAGTAGTCACGGATGGAGGGCAGCAGCGACGAGGCGTACCTCAGGGGTTTCATCGACCGGACCGGTCGGGCGCAGCGACGACGCCCGGCAAGGTCTCGGTCTGCTCGAGTTGCCGTTGCGTCGTGTGCAACACCTCGACGAGCAGCACCCGGGCGACGGCGAGCAGCTCGGCGACCTGCGGGTAGGCGAGTCGATAGAAGACCTGGCTGCCGCGGCGGTCGGCCACGACGAGATGATGGCGGCGGAGCACCGAGAGGTGCTGCGACAGGTGGGATGCTTCGAGGCCGGTGTCCGCGAGCAGGTCGGTGACCGAGACGTCGCCGGCCTCCGCGAGCTTTTCGAGCGCTCGGATGCGCACCGGATGCGCGAGCCCCTTGAAGAGGTTTGCCTTGACCTCGTAGAGCGGGCGGTGGGCATCCGTGAAATCGTCATTCATCGTCGGGCGTCTCTCCTATTCATGACTTTATAAAACCATCATATCGTGGTGTGTGAGAATCGAGCCATGGGAGAGCGCACTGAGTCGGTATTCGCGAGAATGGTGGGGTCGATCCTGCCGTCGCGGGGAACGGACGACGCCGGACGTGGCACGCTCGACGACTACGACTACAACCTCCGTCCCAAGAGGGCGAGCACGGTGATCCGGCTTGCTGAGTCGCGTGAGAACCAGGACGAACTCCAGCGCACGATCGACCTCGGTGCGTCCGAGCTCTGGGCGATGATCTCGCGGCGGGGGCCGGAGGAGGAGCGCACCGACGCCCCGATGCCGGTGCGCATCTTCGCCGGCGGCCGGGTCAGCGGGATCGTCGGCCTCGTGCCTCGTGGACTCGAAGCGCCGGTCGACGATGCCCTCGGACGGCTCACGATCGCAGGCAAGCCGCCGCGCATCCCCGCCCAGATCATCAGCACGCGCGGTGGCCTGCGCGTGCAGCTCGATATCGGGCAGACGCGATAGCCCTGTGAATCCACAGGCGCGCGATGGCAGGATGGGCCGATGTTCCGCCGTCACCCCTACCTGAGCCTGACGACGTTCGCCTACCTGGGCTTCGTCGCCTGGATCACGCTCGGCCCGCAACCGTTCGACGACAACGACAATGCGTTGATTTGGCGAGCCCTGCGATTCTTCGAACGCCATGACGCCACCGACTGGATCACCTACCAGCGGCTCGAGTTTCTCACCAACGTCGGCATGTTCATCCCCATCGGCATGTTCTTCCTCCTCCTCTTCGGGCGACGGATGTGGTTCGTTGCGGTATTCGCGGGCGTCGCGATGACCTTCTCGATCGAGTTCGTGCAGATCTTCCTCCCCGACCGGGTGAGCGACGTGAGCGACATCATCGCGAACTCCGCCGGAACCCTCATCGGGGTGCTGTTCACCCTCGTCGTCACCACGGGCGAGGCGAGGCGCCTGCGTCGGGAGGCGCGGCAGACCGAGCTCGCTGGTTCGCGCAACTAAGCGGGCACACCGAAAAGTGCAAGCGCTTGCAGCAGGAGTCATTCTCCGGCTGGGGTCTCCAATGTTGGTTTTTGCGCAGCACCGCGCGCCCCTGCTCCGCCCGCCCGCACCGCGATTCACGGGCCACCCTCGGGTCCTTGGTGCTAGAGTTGCGCGCGGAGCAGGCTGGCAAGACACTGGTCACCGGTGGTGAATTACTGAACTCGAGTCAGTGTTTTTCTACTGTTGGCCAGACATGCGCCCCACTCTTGGGACCTCGCACGGGCACGTTCGCGTGCCATCGAACCCGCTCCTGCTCCTTGATGAGCCGTCGCCCACACGGGGTGGCGGGCCTAAACAAAGAGGAGAAACCCCCATATGGAGGGTCCAGAAATCAAGTTCGCCGAAGCCGTTCTCGACAACGGTAAGTTCGGAAAGCGCGTCGTCCGGTTCGAAACCGGCCGTCTCGCCCAGCAGGCCCAGGGAGCAGTCGCTGCCTACCTCGATGAAGAGACCATGCTGCTCAGCGCGACCAGCGCGAGCAAGCGCCCGAAGGACAACCTCGACTTCTTCCCGCTGACGGTCGACGTGGAAGAGCGGTCCTACGCCGCCGGCAAGATCCCCGGCTCGTTCTTCCGTCGCGAAGGTCGCCCGTCGACCGAAGCCATCCTCGTCTGCCGCCTGATCGACCGGCCGCTGCGCCCGTCGTTCGTCACCGGGCTGCGCAACGAGGTGCAGATCGTCATCACGGTGCTGAGCATCGCGCCCGGCGAGTTCTACGACGCCCTCGCGATCAACGCCGCATCGGCATCCACCCAGATCTCCGGACTGCCCTTCAGCGGCCCGATCGGTGGAATCCGCATGGCGCTCATCGACGACCAGTGGGTCGCTTTCCCGAAGTTCGAGCAGCTTGAGAACGCCGTATTCGACCTCACCGTCGCGGGTCGCCTCATCACCGACAACAACGGCAACGACGACGTCGCGATCATGATGGTCGAAGCCGAGGCTACCGAGCACGCGTGGGGCCTCATCCAGGCCGGAGCGACCAAGCCCGACGAGGCCGTCGTCGCGCAGGGCCTCGAGGCCTCCAAGCCGTTCCTGCTGCAGCTGATCAAGGCCCAGGCCGAGATGGCCGCACAGTCGGCCAAGGAGATCGCCGATTACCCCGTCTTCCTGCCGTACTCGCAGGCCGCGTACGACGCGGTGGCCGAGCTCGCGTACGACCAGCTCGTCGGTATTTACCAGATCGCCGCGAAGACCGAGCGCCAGGACGCCGACGACGCGCTCAAGGACCGCGTCAAGGTCGCCATCCAGGAGAAGGTTGACGCCGGCCAGCTCGACGCCGACGTCTCCGCGATGGTCAGCGCCGCCTACAAGTCGGTCACCAAGACCGTCGTCCGCGGACGCATCCTCACCGAGGGTGTCCGCATGGACGGCCGTGGGCTCGCCGACATCCGCCCGCTGGATGCCGAAGTTCAGGTCATCCCGCGCGTGCACGGCTCCGCGATCTTCCAGCGCGGAGAGACCCAGATCCTGGGCGTCACCACGCTGAACATGCTCAAGATGGAGCAGCAGATCGACTCGCTCGCGCCCGTCACGAAGAAGCGCTACCTGCACCACTACAACTTCCCGCCCTACTCGACCGGTGAAACCGGCCGCGTCGGGTCGCCGAAGCGTCGCGAGATCGGGCACGGCTTCCTCGCCGAGCGCGCCCTCGTGCCGGTGCTGCCAGACCGCGCGGAGTTCCCCTACGCGATCCGCCAGGTATCCGAGGCTCTCGGCTCCAACGGTTCGACGTCGATGGGCTCCGTCTGCGCCTCGACCCTGTCGCTGCTCAACGCCGGAGTGCCGCTGCGCGCCCCGGTCGCCGGCATCGCCATGGGCCTCGTCTCCGACGAGGTCAACGGCGAGACCCGCTACGCGGCCCTCACCGACATCCTCGGCGCGGAAGACGCCCTCGGCGACATGGACTTCAAGGTCGCCGGCACCGCCGAGTTCATCACGGCCATCCAGCTCGACACCAAGCTCGACGGCATCCCCACCGCCGTTCTCGATGGTGCGCTCAAGCAGGCGAAGGAGGCTCGCACCGCGATCCTCAACGTGATCAACGCGGCGATCGACTCGCCCGACGAGATGGCCCCGACCGCGCCCCGCGTGATCTCGGTGCAGATCCCCGTCGACAAGATCGGCGAGCTCATCGGGCCGAAGGGCAAGACGATCAACCAGATCCAGGACGACACTGGAGCCGACATCTCGATCGAGGACGACGGAACCGTGTACATCGGTGCCGTCGATGGTCCCTCGGCCGAGGCTGCGCGTGCCGCGGTCAACGCGATCGCGAACCCGCTCAACCCCGAGGTCGGCGAGCGGTTCCTCGGAACCGTCGTCAAGATCGCCACGTTCGGCGCCTTCGTGTCGCTCACCCCGGGTAAGGATGGGCTCCTGCACATCTCCGAGGTGCGCAAGCTCGCCGGTGGCAAGCGCGTGGAGAACGTCGAGGACGTGCTCTCCGTCGGCCAGAAGATCCAGGTCGAGATCACCAAGACCGACGACCGCGGAAAGCTGTCGCTCGCCCCGGTGATGGACGACGCTGCGGATGCACCGGCATCCGACGCTCCCGTCGACGCCGAGGTCTGAACACCCTGACGTAACAAGAAGCCCGCCGGAACGAGAGTGACGGCGGGCTTTTTCGTGCCCTTTGGCCGGTGGTGTGCGCAGCACAGCGCTGATACCGTACGGGCCATGACAATGGGAACCAGGCCCGACCCGTGGATACTCACCACCCCGGCCGGCGACACCACCTACCGTGCATTCATCGAGGGCGACGAGCTCATCTGCGAGCTCGACGGAGCCACCCTCTCGTACCACGCGAGGTCGATCTACGACCTCCACGAGTGGCTGGTCGAGCAGGGCGACTGGGTGCCGCTCGGCGGCGCCGACGAGCACACCGAGGCCACGGAGGGCAGCGTCGAGGCGTTCGGCCGCAGCGACGGCAATCCTGTCGGGGGCTGGTTCGGTCTGCGCCTCGGCCAGCGTGGCCAGTTCGGCGTCTACCTGCCGCCTGTGCTCGAACGGCTCGGTCTTGCCGAGCTCGAGCACGGCGAGCACGCCGCCCGGGTGCGCGCGATCTAGCTTTCATTATTCAGGAGAAGTGAGACCAGGCAGTCTGCTGGTCGGCCGGCGAACCCCGGATTTCCGGCAGTTGTGGTCGGGGCAGCAGTCACCGGCGCCCAAAACTCCTGAATGATGAAAGCATGAGGGGATGAAGCCATTCGTGCTCCTCGCCACGCGCGCCGAGGACGAGGCCGCCGACGGCGAGTACGAGGCGTTCCGCGAGGCGGGCGGGCTGAGTCCGAACGAGCTCGTGCGATTTCGACTCGAGTCCGAGTCGCTGCCCGCGATCGATCCCGACGACTACTCCGGATTCATCGTGGGCGGCAGCCCCTTCAACGCGAGCGACCCGGTCGAGGCCAAGAGCGAGACCCAGGTCAGGGTCGAGCGAGAGCTTGGCGCGCTCCTCGACATCGTGGTCGCGCGCGACATCCCGTTCCTCGGCGCCTGCTACGGCATCGGCCTGCTTGGCACCCACCAGCACGGCGTCGTCGATAACACGTGGGGGGAGGCCGTCGGCCCGACCAGCGTGAGCCTCACGCCGGAGGGACGTGCCGATCCGCTGTTCGGGTGCCTCGACGAGAGCTTCGACGCCTTCGTCGGGCACAAGGAGGCGTGCGCGGTGCTGCCGGCCGGCGCGGTGCTGCTCGCCTCCGGCCCGAACTGTCCGGTCCAGGCCTTCCGTATCGGCACCAACGTCTATGCGACCCAGTTCCACCCCGAACTCACGGTCGCGGGCATCATTACGCGCATCCGGGTCTACCGTCACTACGGGTACTTCGAACCAGAGGCGATGGACGAGCTGATCGCGGCCGTCGGGCAGGTGACCATCAGCCAGCCCATCCGCCTCATCGCGGGATTCGTCGACCGGTACGCACGAGCCTGAGCGGCTCTACCACCGCCCGTGGGGCACGATCACCCGGCGCGAGCGACTCGGCGGCGATGCCGGCCCAGCCGTGCAGCTTGTCTAACGCGGCTTGCTCGAGGATGGGCACGGCCGTGTCATCCTCAATCACCGTCGACTCGCCCCAGCTCTCCAGCAGCCCCGGTGTGTTCCGGTCGCGCTCGACCCCCGCTCGGAGCGAGATGATCACCATCGGTCGCGGAGACGGGTCAGGCGGCGCGGCGGGCGTCCGCCCATCGTACGAGCCGTCCGCAGTGAGAGGCAGCGTGGAGCGGCGCGCCGTGGGTGTTTGCGGCGCTTCCAGTTGTGAGGCGCCGAAAGCATGCGTAATCTCGGGGTAGGTCCGGCAACGACGCCGCGACCGAGACGCCACGCCCTACCGGGCCCACCGTCTCTCTGAAAGTGGTTCTGGCTCACCCGCCGGGATCGCAACGGAAGGCATACGAATGCGTTCAACCATGGCCGGGCATGATCCCCGGCAAGCCGAGTTTCTCGGCCAGGAAGACTTCGTTCAGCTCGTGACACCCGCAGGGGAGCGGATTCCGAGCCCCGGCTTCGACCCGTGGGTCGCCGACGTCACCGACGAACAGCTCGCCTCCCTCTACGAGGACCTCTCCGTCGTGCGGCGCATCGACATCGAGGCGACCGCCCTGCAGCGCCAGGGAGAGCTCGGCCTGTGGCCGCCGCTGCTCGGCCAGGAGGCCGCCCAGATCGGCTCGGCCCGGGCCCTGCGCTCCGACGACTTCGTCTTCACGAGCTATCGCGAGAACGCGGTCGCGTACTGCCGCGGCGTCAAGATCACCGATCTCCTGCGTGTATGGCGCGGAACGTCGCACGGGGGCTGGAACCCCTACGACGTGGGCATGGCCGTTCCCGCCGTCGTCATCGGCGCGCAGACCCTGCACGCGACCGGCTACGCGCTCGGCTGCGCAAAGGACGGCGTCGACTCCGTCGCCGTTGCCTACTTCGGCGATGGGGCCACGAGCCAGGGCGACGTCAACGAGGCGATGGTGTTCGCGGCGACGTTCAAGGCCCCCGTGGTCTTCTTCTGCCAGAACAACCAGTGGGCGATCTCCGAGCCGGTCACCCTGCAGGCGAAGGCCCACATCTCCGAACGAGCGCCCGGCTTCGGCATCCCGAGCCTGCGGGTCGACGGCAACGACGTGCTCGCCGTGATGGCCGCGACGAGGGTCGCCCTCGATCGCGCCCGGAACGGCGACGGACCGACGTTCATCGAGGCCGTCACCTACCGGATGGGCCCGCACACGACCTCCGACGATCCGACCCGGTATCGCGACCGCGACGAACTCGAGCAGTGGGCCGCGAAAGATCCGATCAGCCGCCTCGGCGCGCTGCTCGATTCGAAGGGGCTGCTGACCGACGAGCTCACCGCGCGAGTCAAGGCGCGCGCCGACGAGGTGGCCAGGGAGTTGCGGGCCGGATGCCTTGCGCTCACGGCACCGGATCCGCTCACCATCTTCGACAACGTCTACGCGACGCCGCACCGCGGCCTCGACCGCCAGCGCAGCCAGTACGCCGCCTACCTCGCCATGTTCGACGGAGGCGCGGAATGAGCGTTACGACCTCGCAGCTCACCCTCGCCAAGGCGATCACCTCCGGGCTGCGCCACGCGCTCGCCGATGACAACCGGGTGCTACTGATGGGCGAGGACATCGGCGCGCTCGGCGGTGTGTTCCGCGTGACCGACGGCCTGCAGAAGGAGTTCGGCGCGGACCGTGTCATGGACATGCCCCTCGCGGAGTCGGCGATCATCGGCACCGCGATCGGACTGGCGTTCCGCGGGTTCCGGCCCGTGGTCGAGATTCAGTTCGACGGGTTCATTTACCCCGGCTTCGACCAGATCGTCGCCCAGCTCGCGAAGATGCGCTACCGCACCGGGGGAGCGGTGAGCATGCCGATCACCATCCGGGTTCCCTACGGAGGAGGGATCGGCGCCGTCGAGCACCACTCCGAGTCGCCGGAGGCGTACTTCGCGCACACCGCCGGCCTGCGCGTCGTCACGTGCTCGACCCCGCAGGAGGCGCACGTGCTCATCCGCCAGGCGATCGCGTGTGACGACCCGGTGCTGTTCTTCGAGCCGAAGCGCCGCTACTGGACCAAGGGCGAGGTGACCGAGGAGATCGCCGACGCCATCCCGCTCGAGAGCGCGCGAGTCGTGCGGGATGGCACCGACGTCACGCTTGTCACGTACGGGCCGCTGGTCGCGACCGCGCTGGACGCCGCCGCCGCCGCAGCATCCGACGGCGTCTCGATCGAGGTCATCGACCTGCGCTCGCTCGCCCCAATCGACTTCCCGACCGTCGAGGCGTCCGTGCGCAAGACCGGGCGGCTCGTGGTGAGCCACGAGGCCCAACTGTCGGGCGGCCTGGGTGCCGAGATCGCGGCGGGCGTGACCGAGCGCTGTTTCAACTGGCTCGAGGCCGCCCCGGCCCGCGTCACTGGCTTCGATGTGCCCTACCCGCCCGGGTCGCTCGAGGAGCACTTCCTGCCCGGCCTCGACCGCATACTCGATGCCGTCGACCGGGTGCTCGGGCGCCCCAACTCGCTGACCGGATGGACCGAGTAGATGACCGTCAAGACATTCGCCCTCCCCGACCTCGGCGAGGGCCTCACCGAATCGGAGCTCGTCGCCTGGCGCGTCGACGTCGGCGACCTCGTCGAGCTCAACCAGATCATCGCCGAGGTGGAGACGGCGAAGGCGCTCGTCGAGCTCCCGTCGCCGTTCGCGGGCGAGATCGGTCGCCTCTACGTCGACCCCGGCGCGACGGTACGTGTCGGCGCGCCGATCGTGGACTTCGAGGTGGCGGATGCGGGCGTGGTGGCGGATGCCGGTGGCGGGGCTGGGGCTCCTGCCGTGCCCGCGGCCGTCGAGCGTGAGCCTGTGCTCGTGGGATACGGTCCGCCGGTCGAAGGCGGGGACCGTCCCCAGCGCAAGGCGCGGCCATCGCTCGCGCATCACGCCGGTCCGGCGAGCGGGGATGCGGCTGCCTCTGTCGCCATCGGATCGCCGGAATCCCGGCAGGATGTCGAACCCGGCGCCGCGACGGCCGCGCCCCGGCGCTCGACGCCGCCGGTTCGCAAACTCGCCCACGATCTCGGCGTCGACCTGATCACCCTCCCGGGCACGGGAGAGGACGGCCTCATCACCCGCGAGGACGTGCTCGGGGCATCCGCGAATCATGCCGGGCCGGATGCAGAGCAGGCCGCGGCAGGGCCCGCCCGGCGTGTGCCGGCCGAGCGCGCGGCGCGAGAGACGCGCACGCCGATCCACGGGGTGCGCAAGCTCACGGCCGAGGCGATGGTCCGGAGCGCGTTCACGGCGCCGCACGCGACCGAGTTCCTCACGATCGACGTCACGCCGTCGGTCGAGCTGCTCGAGCGCCTGCGCGCGAGCCACGCCTTCGCCGGCCGCCGGCTCACGATGCTCACGATCGTCGCGAAGGCGCTGTGCGTCGCGGTCGGGCGCAATCCGGCGGTGAACGCGCACTGGGACGAGCGGGCCCAGGAGATCGTGCGCTTCGGCTACATCAACCTCGGCATCGCGGCGGCCACACCGCGGGGGCTCATGGTGCCCAACATCAAGGATGCCGAATCGCTCGACCTCGTCGCGCTCGCCGAGGCGCTCGAGGAGCTGGTCGGCACCGCGAAGGCCGGGCGCAGCGGACAGGACGCGCTCACCGGCGGCACCGTGTCGATCACGAACATCGGCGTGTTCGGCATCGACGCCGGCACTCCGATCCTCAACCCCGGCGAGGCGGCGATCCTCGCCGTCGGCGCGGTGCGGCGCACGCCGTGGGAGCACCACGGCGAGGTCGCGCTGCGTCAGGTCTGCACGCTGAGTCTGTCGTTCGATCACCGGCTCGTCGACGGCGCCGAGGCCTCCCGGTTCCTCGCCGACATCGGCATGATCCTCTCGGATCCGGGGATGCTGCTGACGATGGTGTGAGCTCGGGCGGAGCGCTGGCGCGCACACGCCCATCATCCCTCGCCGAGTGTGCCTCGTATCGCCGAGTGTGCCTGTTCCTGCGGGCACTGTCGGCGATACGAGGCACTCTCGGCGAGATTGTGCCCCTCCATGCTGTGCCGCGCTCCGGCTACTCCCCGACGACGCCGTCGATCGCCTCGCGGAGCAGGTCGGCGTGGCCGCAGTGCCGCGCTGTCTCCTCGATCAGGTGCACGAGGATCCAGCGCAGCGAGAACTGGCTGCCGCTCCGCGACGCCCCGACCGACACTGCATCCAGCGCGGCGCCCTCGATCCCGGCACGCGTCCGAGCACAGGAGGACTCGTAGAGCTCGCGCAACGTGTCGGGGCCGTCGTGCGCTGCGGAGTGGAACTCCCAGTCCTCGTCGGAATCGAATGGGGCGCTGGCCCACGGCTCGGGTAGCTGGCGGCCGAGGAAGACCTGCTGGATCCAGCTGTCCTCGACATAGGAGAGGTGCTTGAGCAGGCCGGCAAGGGTGAGACTCGAGGTCGGAAGGCGCTGATTCAGCTGGTCCCGGTCGAGACCCGCCGCCTTCATGAGCAGCGTGGCCCGCTGGTAGTCGAGAAACTGCGTGAGCGTCGTGCGCTCGTCGGCGGTGGTTGCGGGGTCAGAGCGCATCATGCCCCCAGCGTCTCACGGAGGCGACGGCAGCGGCAGCGGCTGCCAGCGCCACCTGCCAGCGCGAGCAGTCGGTGGTGGACGCTGTCGCTCTAGCCGAGAGTACGGGTTTCGGCTCTTCCCTGGCGCAATGAGGAACCACTTCGCGTACTCTCGGCGCGAGCTCAGGCGTGAGCGCGGGCGTGGGCGCGGGCGCGAGCTCGCGCGGTTGAGGCGCGGCTACGGCGCGAGCGTCGCGAGCGCCATCTCTTCGAGCAGCGACCGCACGACTGAGCGCGGTGCACCTCCGCTGATCCGCGCGCTGTGCGGGGTCGAGTTGATCAGGCCGAACGTGGCGTGGGCCCGGATGCGCAGGGCAGCAGCATCCGCGCCGGGATGCAGGTCTGACAGCACCCTCACCCACAGCTCGACGTAGCGGCGCTGCAGCGCACGAACCTGGCGGCGGTCGGTGTCGTCGAGGCTGTCGAGATCGCGGTCCTGCACCCGGATCACGTCGGGGTCGCCGAGCGCGAAGTCGACATGAAACCGTACGAGAGCGGCGAGCGCATCATGGGCATCCGCCGCCCCCGCGATCACGGCCTCGCCGCCGGACAACAGGCTCTCGCTCACCTCGACGAGCAACGCGGCGAGAACGGCCTGCTTGCTGCTGAAGTGCCGGTAGACGGCCGGACCGCTGATGCCCACCGCCGCACCCAGCTCCTCGATCGAGACGCCGTTGAATCCGCGGGCGGCAAACATGCGGGCGGCGGCCGACAGCAGCGCGTCGCGCCGGTCGGCCTTGGCTCGCCCGCGCACGGTGAGCGGTGCTGGCACGGCGTCCACCACGTTTCTCCCCCTCCTCGCTTATCACTGGACAATTCCAGTGAATGAACGCTAACCTAATTCGAGTTAAGAAGCACTAACCGAGATTGCCCACGAGGCGAGAACGAGGCGCCGACCAGCGCGAGATGAGAAGTCGATGGAGACTCTGAGGAGCAGGCTGAGCGCCGCGGATGCCGCATTCCGCAGCAACGACGAGGCGCAGCGCGGCCTTTCGGCCGAACTGCGCGAGCGACTCGCGACAACGGCCCTCGGCGGTCCGCCCGCCTCCCGCGAGCGCCATGTCGCGCGCGGCAAGCTCCTGCCCCGCGAGCGCATCGACGCCCTGCTCGATCAGGGCAGCCCGTTCCTCGAGATCGCCCCGCTCGCCGCCAACGGCCTGTACGGCGACGAGTGCCCGGGGGCCGGCGTGATTGCCGGTATCGGCCTCGTGCACGGCCGGCACGTGCTCGTCATCTCGAACGACGCGACCGTCAAGGGCGGCACCTACTACCCGATGACGGTCAAGAAGCACCTGCGCGCCCAAGAGATCGCCGCCGAGAACCGCCTGCCCTGCATCTACCTCGTCGATTCCGGCGGCGCCTATCTCCCGATGCAGGACGAGGTGTTCCCCGACCGGGACCACTTCGGGCGCATCTTCTTCAATCAGGCGCGGATGTCTGCGGCAAAGATCCCGCAGATCGCCGCGGTTCTCGGGTCCTGCACCGCCGGCGGCGCCTACGTGCCCGCGATGAGCGACGAGAGCGTCATCGTGCGCGGCCAGGGCACGATCTTCCTCGGCGGCCCGCCGCTCGTGAAGGCGGCCATTGGCGAGATCGTGACCGCGGAGGAGCTTGGCGGGGGAGACGTGCACGCCCGGGTATCCGGCGTGACCGACCATCTCGCCGAGAACGACGCCCACGCGCTGCAGCTCGTGCGCGACATCGTGCAGACGCTCCCGCGACCCGCGGACCCGGCCTGGGAGATCCTGCCCGTGCGGGAGCCGGCGGCCGACGTCGACGAGCTGTACGGGGCAGTGCCGCTCGACGTGCAGGGCAAGTGGGACGTGCACGAGGTCATCGCCAGGCTCGTCGACGCGAGCGAGCTCCACGAGTTCAAGCGCGAGTACGGCACGACCCTCGTCACGGGATTCGCGAGAATCCACGGGCACCCGGTCGGCATCGTCGCCAACAACGGGGTGCTGTTCAGCGAGTCGGCTCTGAAGGCTGCCCACTTCATCGAGCTCTGCGACCAGCGCGGCATCCCGCTCGTCTTCCTGCAGAACATCTCCGGCTTCATGGTCGGCAAGGACTACGAGGCCGGCGGCATCGCCAAGCACGGCGCCAAGATGGTCACCGCCGTCGCGAGCGCCCGCGTCCCGAAGCTCACGGTGGTCATCGGGGGCTCCTTCGGCGCCGGCAACTACTCGATGTGCGGGCGCGCCTACAGCCCGAGATTCCTCTGGATGTGGCCCGGCAGCCGCATCTCTGTCATGGGCGGCGCCCAGGCCGCCTCGGTGCTCTCGACGATCCGCCGCGACCAGCTCGACGCGCGCGGCGAGGAATGGACTGCCGAGGACGAGGCGGCGTTCAAGAAGCCCATCGCCGACCAGTACGACACCCAGGGCAGCGCCTACTACTCCACCGCGCGGCTCTGGGACGACGGCGTCATCGACCCCGCCGACACCCGCACCGTGCTCGGGCTCGCGCTCGACGTGTGCGCGCGAACACCGCTGCCCGAGACGGCCTTCGGCCTGTTCAGGATGTGACGGACATGAAGGACATGACGACCCCGACCTCTGCGCCCTTCCACAGCGTGCTCGTCGCCAACCGCGGCGAGATCGCCTGCCGGATCATCCGCACGCTGCGGAGCCTCGGCATCCGCTCCGTCGCGGTCTACAGCGATGCGGACCGCGGCGCCCGGCACGTGCTCGAGGCCGATCTCGCCGTGCGGATCGGTCCGGCGGCTGCCGCCGACAGCTACCTGAGCGTCGCCGCGATCGTTGACGCGGCGACCCGCGCCGGCGCCCAGGCGATCCACCCCGGCTACGGGTTCCTCTCCGAGAATGCCGCACTCGCCACCGCCTGCGCGGAGGCGGGCATGGTCTTCATCGGGCCGGGCGCGCGTGCGCTCGACATCATGGGCGACAAGATCCGGTCGAAGCTCCACGTGTCCGGGCGCGGCGTGCCCGTGATCCCCGGCACCGACGAGCCGGCGATGGACGACGATGCCCTCGCCGCCGCGGCCGAGCGCACCGGGTACCCGCTGCTGATCAAGCCCAGCGCGGGGGGAGGAGGGAAGGGGATGCAGGTCGTCCGCACTCCCGCCGAGCTGCCCGCCGGCCTCGCCGCTGCCCGACGCATCGCCCGCGCGGCGTTCGGCGACGACACGCTGCTGCTCGAACGTCTCATCGACCGGCCGCGGCACATCGAGGTGCAGGTGCTCGCCGACCGCCACGGCACCGTCGTGCACCTCGCCGAGCGGGAGTGCTCGCTGCAGCGACGGCACCAAAAGGTCATCGAGGAGGCTCCATCGCCCCTGCTCGACGACCTCACGCGCGCGCGGATCGGCGAGGCGGCCTGCGAGGTGGCGCGCAGCGTGGGGTACGTCGGTGCCGGCACGGTCGAGTTCCTCGTGTCGGCGCAGCGACCGGACGAGTTCTTCTTCATGGAGATGAACGCCCGGCTGCAGGTCGAGCATCCCGTCACCGAGATGGTCACCGGGATCGACCTCGTCGAGTGGCAGGTGCGCATCGCCGCGGGCGAGCCGCTCACACTCCGCCAGGATGCGATCGCGCTCCGCGGGCATGCGATCGAGGCGCGGGTCTACGCCGAGGACCCCGAGCACGGCTTCCTTCCCGGCACCGGACGCGTTCTCGCCCTCACCGAACCTGCGCTTCCCGGCATCCGGATCGACAGCTCGCTGCGCGTCGGCGGCGCGATCACAGCCGACTACGACCCCATGCTCGCCAAGGTCATCGCCTGGGGACACGACCGCGGCGAGGCGATCGCCCGTCTCGACACGGCGCTGCGCCACACCACGCTGCTCGGTGTGCAGAGCAACATCGAATACCTGCGGCTGCTGCTGGCCGACCCGGCCGTGCTCGCGGGCGACCTCGACACGTCGCTCATCGAGCGGGTGCTTCCCTTTCTCGCCTTCGAGAAGCCGGATGCCGCCGCGCTCGCCGCCGCCGCCCTGCTCCTGCATGCCGAACGTGAGCGGAGTGCCGACACGGTATGGTCGGCGCCGAGCGGCTGGCGGCTCGGCGCCGCGAAGCCCACCCGCTACCTGTTCCGCGTTCCCGGGTCCGGCGACGTCGACGTGCTCGTGACGGGGACGACGGATGCCGCGGTCGTGGTCGTGGCCGGAGGCCCACTCGCCGCGAGCCTGGTCGAGACCGCCGCGAACTCGTTCCTCGTCACCGTCGACGGCACCGCGAGCCGCGTGGCCATGGCGCGCGACGGCCAGGAGCTCTGGATCGCCCGGGACGGCACGTGCTGGCGCTGGGGAGCCCTCGACCGCCGCGACGAGCTCGCCGCGGCGCTCGCCGACCGCGACCGCAGCGTCGGCCCGGTCAGCCCCGAAGTGCGCTCGCCCATGCCCGGCACCGTGGTCGCGGTGCATGCCGCGACCGGTCAAAACGTCACGGCCGGGCAGAGGCTCGTCACCGTGGAGGCGATGAAGATGGAGCACACCCTTCTCGCCCCCATCGACGGCTCGGTCACGATCGCCGTGGCCGAGGGCGACCTCGTGCGACTCGACGCGGTCGTCGCAACCGTCGCGCCCCCCGAGATTCCCGCATCCACCACCGAACCCGCGGCCGGTCCACAAGACCCCGCGGCCATGCACAGCAAGGAGACAGCATGAGCTACGAACTCACCGCCGAGCACACGGCACTTCAGGCCTCGGTGCGCGACTTCGCCGACACCGTCGTCGCGCCGGCCGCATACAAGTACGACACGAAACGCGAGCTGCCGTACGAGATCATCGCTCAGATGGGCGAGATGGGACTTTTCGGGCTTCCGCTGCCCGTGGAATACGGTGGGCAGGGCAAGGACTACCTTTCGCTGTGCCTCGCCGTCGAGGAGCTCGCGCGCGCCGACCAGAGCATCGCGGTCACCCTCGAGGCGGGCGTCGGCCTCGGCGTCATGCCGCTGTTCCGCAGCGGCACCGACGCGCAGAAGGCAGAGTGGCTGCCCCGGCTGGCCAGCGGCGAGGCGCTCGCCGCCTTCGGGCTGACCGAGGCCGACGCGGGGTCGGATGCCGCGGGCACGAAGACGACCGCGGTGCTCGAGAACGGCGAGTGGGTCATCAACGGAAGCAAGCAGTTCATCACCAACTCGGGCACGAGGATCACGCGGCTCGTGACGATCACGGCGGTGACGGGGGAGTCGGAGCGCGCCGACGGCTCCATCAAGAAGGAGCTCTCGGCGATCCTCGTGCCGACGCCGATCGAGGGGCTCACCGTCGAGCCCGCCTACGACAAGGTCGGCTGGCACACCTCCGACACGCATCCGCTGACGCTCAGGAACGTGCGCGTGCCGGAGGCGAACCTGCTCGGCGAACGGGGCCGCGGCTTCGCCAACTTCGTCGAGACCCTCGACGAGGGCCGCATCGCCTTTGCCGCGCTGTGCACGGGCGCCGCCCAGGGCTGCCTCGAGGAGTCGCTGAGCTACGCCGGCAGCCGCAACGTCTTCGGCCGGCCGATCGGCTCGAACCAGCACATCGCGTTCAAGCTCGCCCGCATGCAGGCGCGGGTGTACACCGCGCGGCTCGCCTACTACGACGCCGTAGCCCGGATGATGCGCGGCGAGCCGTTCAAGATGCAGGCCTCGATCGCCAAGATGGTCGGCAGCGAGGCCGCGATGGACAACGCGAGAGACGCGACCCAGATCTTCGGCGGCTACGGGTTCATGAACGAGAACCCCGTCGCGCGCCACTACCGGGATTCCAAGGTGCTCGAGCTCGGGGAGGGCACGACAGAGGTGCAGCTCATGGTCATCTCCCGCGCCATCGGGTTCCCGGGCTAGAGTCCAGACGAGCGAGGGAGCAGCGGATGCCGGAACGCGAGCGAATTGAGCAGCGGGGCCTCTTCTTCGAGGAGTTCGACCTCGGGGCGATCTACCTGCACCGCCCCGGGCGCACCGTCACCGAGGCCGACAACGTGTTGTTCTCGACCATGACGATGAACCAGCAGGCATTGCATCTGGATGCGGCGTTCGCGGCTGAGCAGCCGTTCGGCCAGCGACTCGTGAACTCGATGTTCACGCTCGCGACGATTGTCGGCAGCTCGGTGGCCCAGCTCACTCAGGGCACCATCGTGGCGAACCTCGGCTTCGAGAAGGTGGAATTCCCGCATCCGCTGTTCCACGGCGACACGCTCTACTCCGAGACCATCGTCACGGCCAAACGGCTCTCCGGGTCGAGGCCGGGGCAGGGCATCGTCAGGCTCGAGCACACCGGACGCAACCAGTCCGGCGTGGTCGTCGCGACGGCCGTGCGGTCCACGCTCGTCTGGTGCGAGGGTGCGCGGCCATGACCTTTGTGCTCGGGCCCGCGCTGCTGTTCTGCCCGGCAGACCGGCCCGACCGGTACGCCAAGGCGGCGGATCGCGCGGATGCCGTGATCCTCGACCTCGAGGACTCCGTCGCCCCCGAGCGCCGCGCCGCCGCGCGTGAGGCGCTGTTGGCGCATCCGCTCGATCCCGCGCGCACGGTCGTTCGGATCAACGCCGCGCAGTCGACCGACTTCCGCGCCGATCTCGCCGCGGTCCGGCGCAGCGGATACCGCACCGTGATGCTGCCCAAGGTCGCCGGCGTGCGGGACCTCGCCGGTTTCGGATCGCTCGAGATCATCGCGCTGTGCGAGACCGCCTCCGGAATCGTCGCCGCGAACCGGATAGCCGGGCACCCGAATGTCGTCGCGCTGATGTGGGGAGCGGAAGACCTCGTCGCCTCCCTCGGGGGCACCTCGAGCAGGTTCGCCGACGGCCGCTACCGGCAGGTCGCCCGCCATGCCCGCTCGGCGGTCCTGCTCGCCGCGGGCGCCGCTGGCCGGGCCGCGATCGACGCCGTACACCTCGATATTGCCGACGTCGACGGACTCGGGGCCGAGGCGGAGGATGCCGCCGCGAGCGGCTTCGCGGCCGTCGCGTGCATCCATCCCGGACAGGTGTCCACGATCCGGGCCGCGTTCCGCCCGAGCGAGCACGAGGTCGCCGCCGCGCGAGAGATGATCGCCGCGGCCGATGGCGGCGTGTTCCGGTTCCGCGGCCGGATGATCGACGGGCCGGTGCTCGCCCAGGCCGCCGAGGTCGTCCGACGCGCTGGCGATCCCGCGAGGTGACCGGCGTGGTCACGGGCGCACGGCGGAGTTCCCCTGGCTTGCCGAATTCACGGCGAACTCTGCAATCCACCGGCGTGTCGCGACATTCAAGCTTCGGTTGACGGTAAGACTCGGAATCGTGCACACAGAGGGTGCAGAGGAGGGGTCGGGGATGGCGCGACATCGGTTCAACAGGGGGCTCACCTTTTCGAGGGCGCGACATCGCGCTCCGGGACGGGCACAGCGTGTCGCCGAGCACGGATTGCATTCCGTGATCGTTGCCGTCGCAGCCGCCATGCTCGTCATGGCAATGGTGGGAAGCGATCCGGTGGCAAACGCCCGCACCTGATCTTCCCCCAACGCAGGAAATCGCCGCCCCTTATCGAGGGGCGGCGATTTCGTTTAAGGCGGCTTGGTGCGTCGGCAGCGCTACGCCGATGTCTCCGAGGTTGCGAAGAACTGCGCCCGGGCGAGGGCGTGCCCGAGGAAGTTGAAGCCGAGCACCGCGGGCGTGCTCGTGTCCTGCAGATCGAGGTGGTCCACATCGAGCGCCGTCAGAGTGAAGAAGTACCGGTGCGGACCGTGGCCGGCCGGGGGAGCGGCACCGAGGAATCGCGCCAGGCCCAGCTCGTTGGGGAGGGTGTGCGCGCTCTCGGGAAGCAGGTCGGCATCGGGGTTTCCGGCGTCGGTCGGCAGCTCGGTGAGGGTCGCCGGGAGGTTGTACACGGCCCAGTGCCAGAAGCCGCTGCCGGTCGGCGCGTCGGGGTCGTAGACGGTCAGCGCGAAACTCCCCGTGCCCTCCGGCGCCCCGCTCCAGCGCAGGGCCGGTGAGCGGTCCTGCCCGCCCGCGCCCGCGATGCCCGAGCGCGCCCAGTCCGGCAGCACGCCACCCGCATCGACGTCCGGGCTCTCCAAGGTGAAGCTCGGGATCTGGGGCAGATTCCAGTTGGGATCGTTCATCGGCGTTCGCCTTTCAGTAGCGGGTGTTCCTGTCTACCACGCGCCCTCGGCGTGCGCTGGCGGTGCCGCACGGCGACGGTGTCAAGGCGTTGGGCCGGTCGGGCGGCGCTGCCTACCATGTGGTCAACCGAGGAGCGCAGCATGAGGATTCCCCCCGCCTCGAAGCACGAGGCCACCCGAGAGGCCACCGCCGTCGCGGCTGCCGATGTGACGGGATCGTTCCCGATGGCGATCGATGGAAGCGCTTTCGGCTGGACGGCGGGTGCCGATGAGGCAGCCGGGGTTCTCGCCCGGTTCGCGGATGCCGGGGGCCGACTCGTCTGCACCGCTGACCACTACGCCGGAGGACGCAGCGAGGTGATGATCGGGCGCTGGCTCGGCACCCTGCGGGATCGGTCGAGCGTGATCGTCGCAACCAAGGTCGGCCGGCATCCCGACTCGCCCGGACTCAGTGCTCGCGCGATCGTGCGGGCGACGGAGGCGTCGCTCTACCGCCTCGCGACCGACTACATCGACATCCTGTCGTTCGACGGTGAGCATCCGGAGATGCCCATCGACGAGAGTCTCGAGGCTGTCGACATGCTGCGGCGTGCGGGCAAGGTGCGCCACCTCTCGGCATCCGGATACACCGGACGTCGCATCGCGCAGGTGCAGGGGTTCGCGGCCTCCGCCGCCTACCCCGTGTTCCGGACTGCCATCGCCGAGTACAACCTGCTGAAGCGGAATCCGTTCGAGCGGGACCTTGCGCCCACGTTGCTCAGGCTCGGAATCGGCGGGATCGCCAGGTTTCCGCTCGCGCACGGTCTGCTCGCGAGCGAGGAGCGCGGACGCCTGATCCATACCGAGGGCCGTGCGACCGAGGGCGCGATCGATCACGTCGGGCGGCACAGCGCGCGGGTGCGCGAAGCGGTGCGCCGGGTTGCGGAGGAACACGACGTGCCGCTGCGCTGCGTCGCCCTCGCGTGGGTGATGTGCCAGAGCGAGGTCTCCGCCGTGATGGTGCGAGCGAGTGACATCGACCAGCTCGACGGCCAACTCGCGGCACTGCGGGTGAGGCTCACTCGACACCAGCTGTCGACGCTCAACAGGGTCTCAGCGTGAGCGCGGAGCGGCCGACCGGTGGCAGCCGGTTGGTGGCGGTGGAGCAGAGTCCGGCGACCGGGCCGATTCCGCTTCGCCGTCGGAGGGTCGGCGGATCCGAGTTGCGAGTATTCCCCGTCGGCCTCAACGGATTCGGGTTCGAATCCACCGTCGACACCGACGTCGCATTCGACATCCTTGACACCTACCGCGCGCTCGGCGGCAACTTCATCGGCACCGACGCCTCGAAGGAGGGCCGGAGCGAGGCCGTCGTCGGGCGTTGGTTGCGCTCGAGGGGGGCGCGATCGAGCGTTATCCTCGCCGCGACGGCGGCGTCGGGAGTCGACAGCCCCGGCCTGGGGCATGCGGCGATAGCGAGGGCGGTCGACCTCTCGCTCGGGCGTCTGCAGACCGACTACCTCGATCTCCTCCTGCTCGGCCCGCACGACGCCGCGGTGCCGTTCGAGGAGACGCTCCTCGCGGTCGATGGCCTCGTTCGCGCCGGCAAGGTGCGCTACGCGGGCGCGGTCGCGCACGACGCCAACCGGCTCGTCGAGGCTCGGGTGATCGCGGCGATGCTCGGGGTCGCCCCGCTCGTGGCCGCCCAGTGCGACTACGGTCTCGCGAACCGGCACGGGTTCGAGGGTTCGGTTGCGAGCGTGATCGCCGACCAGGGGCTCGGGGTGCTGCCACGGGTGCCGTTCTCCGTGCCGACGTCGGCGCGCCGCCGCCGGAGGACTCTCGCGGCGCTCGACCGAATTGCCAGCGAACACCACGTGTCCCCCGCCACGATCGCGTTCGCCTGGCTTCTGTCCAGGCCCGGTGTCTGCGCGCCCATCGCGGCGGTCTCCACCGTGGAGCAGGTGCTCGATCTCGTTGCGTCGACGACCGTGCAGCTCACGCGGCATCAGGTTGCCGCGCTCGACCGCGCGTCGGAATAGGTGCCGCGGGTTGGCAGGGCTGGTTGGCAGGGCGGAAGGCCGGCTATGGCCCGGCCTCGGTCACAATGCGTGCGGACACCCTCTGCAGTGCGGCCGTAGCCGAGACGGGATCGCCCGCGTACGCTCCACTCATGGCGCCGTCGCGGGCGAGCATGAGCTCGTCGGCGGCGTCGCCAGGCATCGGATGCTTCGCGTCGCGCAGAAGCTCGGTGAGCCGGCCGGTGTACCAGTCGCGATGGGAGGACACGATGTCCCGCACTGGGTGGCGCGGGTCGGCGAATTCCGCTGCGGCGTTGATGAACGCGCATCCGCGGAAGCCCGGCGCGTGGATCTCCGCCACGATCGCGTCGATCAATCCGAGGACGGCGTCCTCGGGGCGTCGCGCGGTCGTCACGATCGCGTCGAGTCGCTCCTCGGCGAGGCGGTGCTGGCCGCGGAGGTACTCGAGGATGAGCCGGTCCTTCGCGCCGTAGTGCTTATAGAAGGTCGCCTTCGTGACGGACGAGAAGCTGATGAGCTTGTCGACGCCGACCGAATTGATTCCCTCTGCGTAGAAGAGCCGATTGGCGGTCTCCAGAATGCGCTGTTTGGCGCCGGGAGCGTGGAACTCCGGGGCACGCTGTGCGGTCGGATAAGAATCTACGACCGGCACAGCGTGGCTCCCTCGGGCTAGATGTCCTCAAGTCCTTGAGGCAGCGTACCGGACGGGGGGATCCGGCTGTGGTGCGCTGAGAATTCAGGTTTCTCAGCTTGGTGCGTTCGCCCCACCGTCGGGTCGGTGGCACATCTGAAACAGTATCAGAACACAAGGACAGACAAGTCTGTTTGTCCTCTAAAAGTTGCGGAATCCTGTCCCCAGTTCGAGGGGCACGGCGCAGTGAGGGCTGCGCCGAACCTCACGTAGGCTCGAGATTGATGAATGGCGCCGTGCAGTTACCCCTCGACCTGGCCGACTTGTCCGTTACGGCATCCGGTGACGCGCTTGTTCGGCGCACGGTACTCCCGAGCGGCGTGCGTATTCTCAGCGAACGGGTTCCCGGCGCGCGGAGCGCCACTGTCGGCTACTGGGTCGCCGTCGGTTCCCGCGACGAAGCGCCCGGCACCTTCGGATCGACCCACTTTCTCGAACACCTCCTGTTCAAGGGCACCCCGACGAGGAGTGCCCTCGACATCGCGGTGAGCTTCGATGCCGTCGGCGGGGAGCACAACGCGATGACCGCGAAAGAGTACACCTGCTACTACGCGCGGGTGCAGGACCGCGACCTCCCAATGGCCGTCGAGGTCATCGCCGACATGCTCACCTCCTCTCTCCTCGACGGCGAGGAGTTCGAGACAGAGCGCGAGGTGATCCTCGAAGAGCTCGCCATGGCCGACGACGACCCGTCCGACGTTGCGAGTGAGCGCCTCTTCGAGGCCGTCTTCGGTGCGCATCCACTCGGGCGGCCGATCGGCGGGAGCGCGGAGACGATCGGTGCCGCGACACGTGACGCCGTGTGGAACCACTACCGCGCGAACTACCGCGCCCAGGACCTCGTCGTCACGGTGGCCGGAGCGGTCGACCACGACGAGCTCGTCGCCGGCGTCGAGCGCGCCCTCGTCGCCGCGAAGTGGGACCTGTCGATCGAAGGCGATCCGGTCGAGCGGCGCGCCGCGACCGGCACGCCCATCGAGCGCGGAGCGCCCCTTGTCGTCGTCCAGCGGCCGATCGAGCAGGCGAACGTGCTGCTGGGAGTCGGCGGCATGCCCTCTGCCGACCCACGCCGCTCCACCATGGCTGTGCTCAACTCGGCCTTCGGCGGGGGCATGTCCTCCCGCCTGTTCCAAGAGGTGCGGGAGAAGCGCGGCCTGGCCTACTCGGTCTACTCCTTCTCTCCGAGCTACTCGGACGCCGGCCTGTTCGGCATCTACGCGGGATGCTCGCCGGCCAAGCTCGAGCAGGTCTGCGACATCATGTTGTCGGAGTTCGCGCTCCTTGCGAAGGATGGCATTACCGAGGATGAGCTGGCGCGCGCCGTCGGCCAGTTGAGCGGCGCGTCCGCCCTCGCCCTCGAGGACTCCGACACACGCATGTCGAGGCTGGGCCGTTCGGAGATCACCCTCGGCGAGTTCGCCGACCTCGACGAGTCCCTACGCAGACTCGCGCTCGTCACGGTCGACGACGTGCGCGAACTCGCCGCCGACCTGGCCGCGCACCCACTCTCGATTGCCGCCGTCGGAACCATCGACGAGTCGATCCTCGCCGGCTTCTCCACCCTCAACTAGGAATCACCGATGTCGCACTTCCTCTACCTCGTACGCCACGGCGAGCAGCGCGATGCGCAGCACGGCCTTCCCGACGGGCCCCTCTCGGCGAGGGGAGAGCGTCAGGCAAGGGCGATCGCCGACCGGCTGAGCGGGGTGCCGTTCACGGGCGCCTGGCACTCCCCCCTCGAGGGGCCGTCGGAGACCGCACGCATCATGACGCAGAGCATGCCGAGCCTCGACCCGCAGCCGTCCGCGTTGCTGTTCGACTGCATCCCCTCCGGCCCGACGCCCGACATGCCTCAGGGGTTCAAGCCGTTCTTCGGCTCGGTCAGCGATGCGCAGATCGAGGCCGGGCAGGCGCAGATGACGGATGCGGCGGCGGAGTGGCTCACGCCGAGCCGCGACGACCGCCACGACCTCCTGATCACCCACAACTTCGTGATCGCGTGGTTCGTGCGCGAGGTGTTCGCTGCCCCCGCCTGGCGCTGGCTGGGCACCAACCAGGCCAACGGCGGGCTCACGATCATCCGGGTCCGCTCGGTCAAGTCGCCCGAACTCATCACGCACAACGATCTCGCGCACCTGCCGGTCGAGCTGCGGACCGGCCTGCCGGTGCCGCAGCCGCTCTAGCCGGCGGGCATCACTCGAGCTCGGTCGTGAGATTCTTCGCGAACCAGTGCGTCGCGTTCGCGTTGCCGTTGTAGGGCGGGATCTCGACGTAGCCGCTGCTGCGGTAGAGGCCGGAGGCGGCCTGCTGGGCCTCGTTCGTGTCGAGGACAACCTCGCTCGCGCCGAACGCCCGCGCCCTGACCTCGAGCTCCTCGAGCAGCTGGCGGCCGAGGCCGCGGCCGCGCACGTGGGGTTGCAGCCACAGGTGCTTGACCTCGAACCGGGTCACCCCCGCGGAGTGGTCGAGCAGACGGGTGCCGCCGCAGCCGACATCCGCAGGTTCGCCGGCCAGGTCCTCGCCCTCGACGATCAGGAACACTCCTCGGGGAGGCCCGAAGTCGCCGGCCGCAGGGAAGGTCGCGCGGTACTGGCCCATCGTGGCGGGGAATGACTCCGCGCGGCTCGAGAAGTACTCGGCGAGGAGCGCGCGGGCGGCGTCATCGTCCACAGACGCCTCGCGATAGCTGACCATGTCGATCAGCCTAGGGCGAAGCGTCGCCCCGGGACGCGCCGTCTGGTGCTCGCGGGCGAGTTGGTAGATTGGGGCCATGACAACCAAGGTCGCCGTGGTCGGCGCAACCGGCAGGCTGGGCCAGCTCGTCTCGCGCATCGTGCGGGAATCCGACGACTTCGAACTCGTCGCGGAACTCGATTCACGCGCCCCGCTCAGCGACATGCTGGCTGCCGACATCGCCGTGGACGTCACCGTGCCCGGCGTCAGCCAGAAGGTCGTCGACTTCGCCGTCACGAACGGGATCAGCGTGCTCGTCGGCACGAGCGGCTGGTCGAGCGAGCGGATCACCTCCCTGCAGAGCCGCATTGCCGACACCCCTGCCATCGGCGCCGTCATCATCCCCAACTTCTCCATCGGCTCGGTGCTCGCGACGACGTTCGCGGCGATGGCCGCGCGATTCTTCGATTCGATCGAGATCGTCGAGACCCACCACGCCTCGAAGGTCGACTCGCCCTCGGGCACAGCGGTGCGCACCGCGGAGCTCATCGGGGCGGCGCGCGTGACGCACGGTCCCGTCGTTGCCCCGCACACCGACCAGCGCGCCCGCGGGCAGCAGGTCGCGAGCATCCCCATCCACAGCCTGCGGATGCAGGGGGTCGTGGCCCGTCAGGACGTGCACTTCGGCGGAAACGGCGAGCTGCTCACGCTGAGCCACGAGACCCTCGCTCCGAGTTCGTACGAGGCGGGCATCCTGCTCGCCCTGCGAGCGACGCGCACCGCCCGAGGGGTCACGGTGGGCCTCGACAAGCTCATCGACCTCACCTCGGGCCTTCCACGTTGAGCGCGCGCATCGGCGCCGCCCTCATGGCGCTCCTTCTGCTGCTCTATCTGGTCGTCGTCACGCAGCTTGCCGTTCGGCTCATCGTCGTCGACGAACCCGTCTCGCGCGGGATCGGCATCGCACTTCTCGTGCTTCCGCTGCTGGGACTCTGGGCGCTCATCGCCGAGGTGCTCTTCGGGGTCAGGAGCCAGCGTCTCGGCGCGATCGTGGCGAGCGAGGGCCCGCTGCCGGCCGAATTGCTGCCGCTGCGGCCGAGCGGTCGCCCCGATCGCAGCGCAGCCGACGTCGATTTCCCGCGCTATCAGGCCGAGGTCGAGAATGACCCGGGCAACTGGAGGACCTGGTTCCGGCTCGGCCTCGCCTATGACGCGTGCGGCGATCGGCGCCGCGCCCGCCAGTCCATCCGTCGGGCGATCTCGCTCAGCCGCGCGACCGCCTGAGCCCGATTAGCGCTCGTCGACGAGCGAGTCGATCGCCGACTCCACGGTCGCGTGGCGGAAGCGGAAGCCGTCGGCGAGCAGCGCCGATGGAACCATCTTCTGGCTGTTCAACAGAAGTTCGCGGCCGGCCTCGCCCATCCCGAGCGAGATGACCCTCTCGGGGATCGCAAACAGGTACGGCCGGTGCAACTTCCTGGCCAGGTACTTCGTCAGTCGGTCGGAGGTCGCAGGAACGGGGCCGGCGAGGTTCACCGGACCGCTGAGCGATGAGGTGAGGAGGTGCCGGATGGCGGCCGCCTCATCGTAGAGGCTGATCCACGGCCAGTACTGGCCGCCGGTACCCATCCGGGCGCCGGCACCCAGCTTGGTGGCGATCATCAGCGGCTTGATGCCGCCGCCGTTGCCGATGACGAGCCCGGTGCGGAAGGTGACGAGTCGCGTCTTCTCCGGGCCGATGCGCGCGGCCTCCTCCCACGCCTCGACGACGTCGGCGAGGAAGCCGGTTCCGCGGTCGGAGCCGTCGACCAGACGCTCGCCGGGGCGATCGCCGTAGATTCCCACGGCGGACGCCGACAGGAACACCGCCGGCGGCGTCGAGGCCCGGCTCATCGCCTGGGCGAGTGCTCTGGTCGTGTCCAGGCGTGAGTCGAGAATCGTCTTCTTGTAGCCGGGAGTCCACGGGATGCGTCCGAGCGATGCGCCGGACAGGTTGATCACGGCATCCATCGAGTCCATCAGGTTCGCGTCGATCATGCCGGCGCTCGGCGCCCAGTTGTGCTCGTCGGGCCCCTTCGGCTGTCGCCGGACGAGCTTCTGCACGTCGTGGCCGGCATCACGCAGCTGGCGCACCAGTTCCGTGCCGACGAGGCCGGATGCCCCGGACACGAGCACGGTCAGATTGGCCTTCTTGCGCGCGCGGGAGGCCGCGGGGCGACGGACCTGCGCCACTACGCGAGGCTGGCTTCGAGGGTGATCGAGGTGCCGCTGAGCGCGAGGGACACCGGGCAGGTCGCCTTCGCCTCCTCGGCAATGCGCTCGAAGTCCTGCTCGCTGATTCCGGGCACCTTGGCGCTGACCAGCAGGTGGCTGCCGGTGATGCCCGGGCCGGGCTCGAAGGTCACGGCCGCGGTCACCTGAATGTGCTCCGGGGGAGTTCCGTTGGTCGCGAGGAGGTGGGCGAACTGCATCGAGAAGCAGGCCGAGTGTGCCGCTCCCAGAAGTTCCTCGGGGTTGCTCTTCCCGGCCAGTCCGTTGGTGCGTGCGGCCCAGGACATCGGCAGGTCGACGAAGCCGCCGGACGAGTCGAGTGTTGTCTGGCCGCTGCCCGAGGCCAGGTCGCCGTGCCACAGGGTGGTTGATTCGCTGGTTACCGCCATGATGAAGCCCCTTCGTTTGCGGTTCAGCCTAGGCCACGCACCCGCGCGCGAGCAGGTGTTGCGACCTAGTCAACGGGCGAGCGCGACTACGGGGCTACTCGCCCGTTCTCGTTGAACGTGGCGAACGTCAGAGGCATCAAGGCGGCGAAGTGCTGCTCCATCTGCTCCGCAGCCATCTCGATCTCGCGCTGCGGATAGGACGGGAAGTGCGTGCCCTCACGCTTGGTGCGCAGTGACAGGAAGTTCATCAGCGAGCGCGCGTTCATCGTCACGTACATCGACGAGTAGATGTTGAGCGGCAGCACGATTCGCGCGACCTCCCGAGCGACGCCCGCGTCCAGCATCCGCTGGTACGACTCGAACGCCGCGGTCGACACGCGCTTGGCCTCCGACTGCACCAGCTCCGTCTGCTCCGGCGTTCCGGGGAGGAAGTCGTAGGCGCCGGGCTTGCCGACCTGCACGAGGTTGCGCTCGGGTCCGGGTACGTAGAAGACGGGGTTGAGCTCGCGGTAGCGGCCGGATTCCTCGTTGTAGGAGGCGATTCGGTGCCGCATGAACTCGCGAAACACGAAGATCGGGGCCTGCACGTAGAAGGTCATCGAGTTGTGCTCGAACGGCGATCCGTGGCGGTCGCGCATCAGGTAGTTGATGAGCCCCTTGCTGCGCGACGTGTCGAGCTCCTCGTCCTTGGCCGCGTCGAGGGTCTGCTCGCCCTGCGTTGAGACGCGGGCGGCGAAGAGCACGTCGGCGTCGCTCGCGTTCGCGCGGATGAGTTCGACTGTGACGTCGCTGCGGAATTGGATGTCGTGGGGCACGCGCCTCACGATAGCGCGGCCCCGCGTAATGATCTGTCACACTCGCCGCTCTCAGGCAGCACGACGTAGCCTGATTGCATGAACCCGGCGGCCACCCTCGCGATCCTGTTCGGTCTCGTTGCGCTCGCGACCCTGCTCGGCCTCATCTGGCGGGCCGCCAACGGCCGCGTCAGCGCGGGCGACCAGTCCCTCGTCTCCCTGCCCGAGCTGCCGGATGCCCGCGTCACGCTCCTGCAGTTCTCCACCGACGTGTGCGCCCCCTGCGTGCCGACCCGGGCGCTGCTCGGCAGGATCGCGGACGAGAACGACGGCGTGCAGCACGTCGACATCGACCTGACCCACCGGCCGGAGCTCGCCACCCGCTTCCGGGTGCTACAGACGCCGACGACGCTCGTGCTCGATTCCCGCGGGGCCGTCCGCGCCCGCATCGGCGGCGCCCCGAGAGCGGCCGAGGTGCGCGCCGCGGTCGCGGGGATCCTCGGTGCGAGGACGGATGCTGCGGCCGTCGCCAACGCCTCCGGAACGGCCACGCGATGACCGGGCTGCCGTCGACTGGGCAGCAGCCGTCGGGGCGCGACCAGATTGACCCGCGCGGTCCCAGGTTCGGTGCCGGGATCACCGCGCTCCTGTTGCTGGGGGTCCTAGGGCTTGAGCTGTCGGGGTACACGACCTCCGCCGCGCTGCTTCTCGCCGCGATCGCCGCGCTGTTCGCGTGGGGCGCCTTCGCCGGCATCCGGCGCCACCCCTACGCCGTCCTCTTCGCGCGGTTCGTCCGGCCGCAGCTCGCCCCGACGTCCGAGCGCGAGGGAGCGGCGCCGCCGACCTTCGCCCAGGGTGTCGGACTCGCCGTTACGCTCGCAGGGCTCGTGCTTCACCTGCTCGGGGTGCCTCTCGCGATCGGCGTCGCCGCCGGCGCGGCGTTCATCGCTGCGTTCCTCAATGCCGTCTTCGCCTACTGCCTCGGCTGCCAGATCTACCTCGGCCTGCTCCGTGCGGGGCTGCTCGGCCCCTCCGCCCGGGCCTGACCCGCCTGCCGGTTCGCGCAGCGACCGGGTGTGCCTGACTGCTGGTTGAGCAGGTCGCGCGGCGACCGTGTCTGACTGCAGGTCGCGCGGCGACCGTGTCTGACTGCAGGTCGCGCAGGTCTGACCTCTCGTGTCGCCAAAGTCGGAGTCGACGTGACGGCCCACGTCGGGGGCACCGGAGTCCCCGGTTTCTGGTTCCTGCCGGGGCTGTTAAATGGCGTGCCCTCCGACTTTGACGACACAGCTGTGACCTCAGCGGGGACGCGAAGGACCGATCGCTGTGTGCCGAGGACGTTCGGCGCCCGATCGCTTGTTGAGTAGGTCGCGCGGCGACCCGCGACGCCGCTGACCTGACCCACACATTGTGTGTCGCACCTTGTGTGTCACCAAAGTCGGAGTCGACCTGCGGCCCCACTACTGTGGGCAGAGCCAATCCGGGCCTCGGAGTGTCGCTCCGGCCGTGAACGTGTTCGACTTCCGACGTTGACGACAACCTCGCCGGGCCGCCCCAGCGCGGCCCACCGCTCCTCCCGAACGTCATCCCACCAGCCTCTCTCCACCATTCCGGCCAAAGCCCCCTCGGGCTGGGGGGAGGCCGTCATCGTGGCCCGATGATGCGCGTCGCAGAAGTGCTCCAAATGGCCGGTGGAATTGCCTCCCTGGACGAGTTCGAGCTCAATCGGGTGGGGGCTCGTGCGGTGCAGCGAGCTAGTCGGTCGGGCGTCATCTTTCGGGTGCGCCGCGGCTGGTACGCCGCGGCGGGCGCGCCGGCCGAGCTGGTTCGGGCCGTGCGCGTCGGCGGGGCGCTCGGCTGCGTGTCCGGATGCGCCGAGTACGGCCTCTGGCTTCCGCCGGGCGCTGCATTGCATGTGAGTGTCGGACGAGGTGCGCGTCACATCAAGCACCCGGACACAGCCGCAGTAGTCCGTCGGTTCTCGCCGCACGACGGGGTGGTGCTGCACTGGGACCGGGCCGACAATTCACCCGCCGGGCGCCGGCTCTTGCCGCTGATCGAGTGCATTCGTCAGGTGTTCGCCTGCCAGCCCGAGGAGATCGCATTCACAATGCTCGAGTCTGCGCTGCGTCAGGGCCTCCTGAGTCCCGGCGAACTCGATTGGCTCGATGGCCAGGTCACGGCGCGGCAGCGCGACGTCGTTCGATTGGCCGGTGTGCTCGCCGATAGCGGCACAGAGTCGCTGTTCCGTTTTCGGATGATGCGCGTCGGGGTGACGATGCGCTCGCAGGTGCGCATCGCGGGGGTCGGCCGGGTCGACTTCGTGATTGGTGACCGGTTGTCCATCGAGATCGACAGCGAGGCGCATCACGGCGGCGCCAATCGTCGGCGGGACCTTGCGCGTGACGCCGCACTCACGAGGCGGGACTACCTGTCGCTCCGTTTCGACTACCACCAGGTACTCCACGACTGGGCGATTGTGGAGGCGACGGTGCTGGCGGTCATCGCTCGCGGCGACCACCTCGCACGCGTGTCGCCAAGGTCGGATGCTGTGTCGTTCGGGCGCCCTCATGTGCAGCGTTGACCGGGTCTCCCGGCGTCACCCGAGTGGCTCGCGGCGGAGGAGTCCGACTTCGGCGACGCCGGGCCACTCAACCTCCGGTCGACACCTGGCGGATGTGGCCGGCAACGGCCACGCGATAACCTGTAGGGGTGTCTACGTCCCCTAATCCCTTTGGCCAAGTCCTCGTCGCGCTGGTAACACCGTTCACCGCCGACGGCGAAGTCGACTGGGCCGACGTCGAGAAGCACATCGACGACGTCATCACCGCCGGTGCCGACGGAGTCGTCGTGACCGGCACGACCGGCGAGACCTCCACTCTCACCGACCCGGAGAAGATCCGCCTCGTCGAGGTCGGCAAGTCCGTCGCGGCGGGCCGCGCGAAGATCATCACCGGCGGCGGATCCAACGAGACCGCCCACGCGATGCAGCTCTACAGGGCAAGCGAGAAGGCCGGCGCCGATGCCGTCATGATCGTCACCCCGTACTACAACAAGCCCACCCAGGCCGGGGTGCTCACCCACTTCCGCATGATCGCCGACGCGACCGACCTTCCCGTGATCCTCTACGACATCCCCGGGCGCACGGGCATCCCGATCAGGTACGAGACGATCCTGCGCGCGGCGAAGCATCCGAACATCCTCGCGATCAAGGATGCAAAGGGCGACTTCAGCGAGGTCAGCCGCGTGCTCAACCAGACCGACCTGCTCTACTTCTCCGGCGACGACGCCAACGTGTTGCCGCACCTCTCGATCGGCGCGTCCGGTCTCATCGGCGTGACGGCGAACATCGCCGCGGCCCCCTACCGGGTGATCGTGGATGCCGTGAACGCCGGCGACCTCGCCACCGCGACCGCCGCCCACAAGGCGCTCGAGCCGCTCGTGCGAGCCGTCATGACGCATGTGCCCGGAACGGTCGCGGCGAAGTACATCCTGCACGGCCTCGGCCGCATCGGAAGCCCACGCGTTCGCCTGCCGCTCGTCGGCCCCGAGGATGCCGAGGCGGCGCAGATCGAGGACGAGATCGCGATCGTCGGCGCGATCCCCGGACTGGACCTCAGCAACTTCCGTCCGGACCGCAATGCGGCCGCAGGCGGAGCACTCCCGAAGATCGCCGGCACGACCCGCTGAGCACGACGGC
Source organism: Marisediminicola sp. UYEF4 (assembly GCF_040546025.1). NCBI lineage: Bacteria > Bacillati > Actinomycetota > Actinomycetes > Micrococcales > Microbacteriaceae > Marisediminicola > Marisediminicola sp. UYEF4. The sequence goes on from NZ_JBEPNA010000003.1 coordinate 215,800, forward strand.
CCACCCCAGCGACGCGGTGCCGCAGCGAACGTCCGGCGGACGAGACGACAGGACCTGATGACCATTTACAGTCCGCCACCGCTCGAGAACGGCACGCTGCGCATCATCCCGATCGGCGGGCTCGGTGAGATCGGCCGCAACATGACGGTCTTCGAGATCGACGGCAAGCTCCTGATCGTCGACTGCGGGGTGCTCTTCCCCGAGGAGAACCAGCCCGGCGTCGACCTGATCCTGCCCGACTTCACTCCCATCAGGGACAGGCTCGACGACGTCGTCGGCATCGTTCTCACCCACGGCCACGAGGACCACATCGGCGCGGTGCCGTACCTCCTCCGGCTGCGCGCCGACATCCCGCTCATCGGGTCGAGCCTGACCCTCGCGTTCATCGAGGCGAAGCTCAAGGAGCACCGCATCACACCGTTCACGCTGACGGTGCGCGAAGACCAGAAAGAGCGGCTCGGCCCCTTCAACCTCGAGTTCGTCGCGGTGAACCATTCGATCCCGGATGCTCTCGCCGTCGCGATCCGCACGAGCGCAGGTGTCGTGCTGCATACGGGCGACTTCAAGATGGACCAGCTGCCGCTCGACAATCGCATCACCGACCTGCGCGCCTTCGCCCGGCTCGGCGAGGCTGGCGTCGACCTGTTCCTTGTCGACTCCACCAACGCCGACGTCCCCGGTTTCACCGCGCCGGAGCGGGACATCGGACCGGTGCTCGAGAACGTGATCCTCTCTGCCCCCCGCCGGGTCATCGTCGCGAGCTTCTCCAGCCACGTGCACCGGGTGCAGCAGGTGCTGGATGCCGCGAACGCGAACGGCCGCCGGGTCGCCTTCATGGGCCGCTCGATGGTGCGCAACATGTCGATCGCCGCGGAGCTCGGCTACCTGAAGGTGCCGCCGGGTGTGCTCATCGACTCCAAGAAGGCCGCCGACCTGCCCGACGACAAGATCGTCTACATGAGCACGGGGTCGCAGGGCGAGCCGATGGCCGTGCTCGCGCGAATGGCGAACATGGAGCACCAGATCGAGATCGGCACGGGCGACACCGTCATCCTCGCCTCGAGCCTCATCCCCGGCAACGAGAACGCCGTGTACCGCGTGATCAACGGGCTCATCAAGCTCGGCGCGAACGTGGTGCACAAGGGCAACGCGAAGGTGCACGTCTCCGGGCACGCGAGCGCGGGAGAGCTGCTCTACTGCTACAACATCGTGCGCCCGAAAAACGTGTTGCCGGTGCACGGCGAGTACCGCCATCTCGTCGCGAACCAGGCACTCGCGATCCAGACGGGCGTGCCGCGGGAGAAGACCATCATCGGCGAGGACGGCACCGTGATCGACCTGCGCGACGGCGTCGCGACCGTCGTCGGCCAGCTCGACCTCGGCTACGTCTACGTGGACGGGGCGTCGGTCGGCACGATCACCGACGCCGACCTCAAGGACCGTCGCATCCTCGCCGAGGAGGGCTTCGTGTCGATCTTCGTTGCGATCGACGCGCAGACCGGTGCCGCCATCGTGGGCCCGGAGATCCACGCGCGGGGGTACGCCGAGGACTCCGCCGTGTTCGCGAGCGTCAAGCCGCTGATCGTCGCCGCGCTCGCCGAGGCGGCGGCGAACGGAACACGCGACACCCACGCCTACAGCCAGGTCGTGCGGCGCACGGTCGGCCGTTGGGTCAGCTCCTCGCACCGCCGCCGGCCCATGATTGTGCCGATCGTCATCGAGGCCTGATCGCGCAAGAAACATCACGTGTCATCCGTGGGGGAGGATGCGCGAGGCAGTCGCCAACCGATAGCTTGACGTTGAGTAATCCTCTCGAGCATCGGAGCGGCTGTGGGCGTCACGCGTACGTGGATATTCCCGATCCTGCGGATCGTCATCTTTCTCGCCATCGCGAGTGCACTCGTGAAGATGGCGTTCTTCTCCGAGGCGGCCTCAGCGGGGGACGGGCCCGAGTTCCCGACCGGGGTGATCTCCGAGCCCGAGGTGGCGGTGACGGTCGGCACGATCCAGAACGACGTCACAGTGCAGGGCACCATTGTCGCCGACCCGGCTCTGCCCGTGAAGGCCACACTCAACGGCGACGTGACCAAGCTGCTCGTCGGCGTCGGCGCGCCGGTGGCCGCCGACACCCCCGTGATGACGATCAGGTCCGAGACCCCGGGTGCCGTCCGCGACGATGGCACGATGGCCCCGGCCAAGGTCGTGACCGTCACGGTGCTGGCCGGCTCGCCCGGCGTCCTCTCGGCCCTTCCCGTGATCGTCGGGCAGACCGTCGCCGTCGGGGACGCCGTGGGGCAGGTCGCCCCGACGAGCTTCGCCGTGAGTGGCACCCTGGCCCCCGACCAGCAGTACCGGCTGCTCACCCGGCCGACCGAGGCCGAGGTCACGATCACCGGCAGCCCGGCGCCGTTCATCTGCACCCAGCTGACGATCACCTCGGCGCTCGCCGGGGCCGACCCCGCTTCCGACCCGAACGGTGGCGCTCCGGCCTCGGGTGCCACGGTCCGCTGCGGTGTGCCGGGCGAGGTCACCGTCTTCGCGGGCCTCGGAGCCGAGCTCACCCTCGCGGGCGGCGTCGCCGAGAACGTGCTCACCGTTCCGGTGACGAGTGTCGAGGGGTCCTCCGGCGCCGGCAGCGTCTACCTCCGTCTCCCGGATGGCACGAGCGAGAGCGCTGCGGTGGTGATCGGGCTCAACGACGGCGTCAACGTCGAGATCAAGGAGGGGCTCGCCGAGGGTGACTTGGTTCTGCAGTTCATCCCGGGCGCGCCGCAGGTGGGCGTCGACATGGGCGACGGATGCATGTCCTTCCCCGACGGCTCCGTCACCTGCGGCCCCTGAGATGCCGCTCCTGACACTCTCCGGGGTCACCCGCTCGGTGCGCCTGCCCGACTCGAGCATGCTCGAGATCCTCCGGGGCGTCGACCTCGAGGTGGAGGTCGGCGACCACGTGTCGATCGTCGGCCGCTCTGGCTCGGGGAAGACGACGCTCCTCAACCTCCTCGGCCTGCTCGACAGCCCGACGGCGGGCACCATCACCTTCGAGGACCGGCTCGTCTCGAAGTTGTCCTCCGGGGCGCGCGACCGAGCGCGGGGGGCCGACATCGGCTTCATCTTCCAGCAGTTCAACCTGCTCTCCGGCCGCACGGCGCTCGAGAACGTCATGACGCCGCTGCTGTACGCCTCCGGGCGGCAGTTCTGGCGGCGCGAGGCAATCGCCGCGGACATGCTCGACCGCGTCGGCCTCGGCGCGCGAATGAGCTCGATGCCCGAGAAGCTGTCCGGAGGAGAGCAGCAGCGCGTCGCGATCGCCCGCGCGCTGGTGCGCGGTCCCCGGCTCATCCTCGCCGACGAGCCGACCGGCGCCCTCGACATCGAGACGGGGGTGGTCATCATGAAGCTTCTCGACGATGTCGCCGAATCATCGGGTGCAGCGCTCATCACCATCACCCACGACACCAACGTCGCCGCGCTCGCCCGCAGGCACTACCGACTCGGTCACGGCGTGCTCGTGCCGATCGAACCCGGCTACCTCGACCCGGCTGCGACCGCAGGCGTCTTCGGGGAGGTCGGCGCATGAGGCGCATCCTGTCGAGCACGGTCGGAGCCGTCGTCGAGGCGCGCTCCGAGCTCCGGGTACACCGCACCAGGGTGCTGCTGAGCCTGATCGGTGTCGCGGTCGCCATCGCTGCGCTCACGAGCGTCGTCGGACTCGGCCAGATGGCCCGCCAATCCACGACCGAGTCCTTCGAGCGGGGCGGCGGTCGCGCGGCAACACTCGTGGTCAGCGCCTACTCCCAGTCGGGCGCGCCCCTGAACAGCTCGGCGCTCGGCGACGCCGTCGCCACGGCAACCGAGCGCTACGGCATCAGCCACGTCACGCCTGCCGGCTACTCGAACCAGCGCATCCAGTTCCCCGATGGGGTTGTCGACGTTCAGACGCAACTCGTCGGCGTCGACTACCGCACGATGCATCGCCTCGCGGTGCTCGATGGGTCGTGGTTCACCGAAACGGATGCCGATCGGCTCGCCCCCGGTCTCGTGGTCAACGAGGCGTTCTGGCAGCGGATCGGATCCCCGGACCTGCGCACCCACCCGACCGTCACGATCGTCGGTGCGAGCCGGGCGACCGCGGTGATCCTCGGCGTCACCAGTTCCTATCCCGGCGACCCGACCTCAAGCGCCATGATGTTGCTGTCCTCCTACGAACGCATCGCCGACCCCGCCCAGCTCGCGAGCGTCTCGCCCGGGTACGAGTTCTGGGTGCCAGCCGATCTCGCCGACCCGATCATGGCGGGCCTGACGAGCGACCTGCGAGGCGTGCTCGGAAGCGGCGCCACCGTCGACGTGTTCCGCTCGGACTATGCCGCCTACGGGGAGGACCCGCTCGGGCCGATCACCTTCGTCGTCACCGGCGTCGCCTTGCTCATCCTGTTCCTCGGTGCGCTGAGCCTCGTGAACATCTCGCTCGTGACCGTGCGCCAGCGTGTGCGCGAGATCGGAATCCGTCGCAGCTTCGGTGCGACCGCCGGACGCGTCTTCTTCGCGGTGATGATGGAAAGCGTCGTCGGCACCGTCGCCGCAGGGGTCATCGGCGTCGTCGTCGCGGTGCTCGTCGTCACCAACCCGACCCTGCAGCAGCTCGTCGCCCAGGGCGCGATCGAGCTGCCGCCGTTCCCCCTCGAGGCCGCGCTCATCGGACTTGGCGCGGCCGTCGTCGTCGGTGCTCTCGCGGGCCTGCTTCCCGCGCTCGTTGCCGTGCGGGTGAAGGTGATCGACGCGATTCGCTACTGAGCGCGATCGCCTGACACGCGCGCGGGCCAACCGGCCGCTGACGGCGGCCCGGGATACCGTAAGGAACATGGCTACGAGCACTCGGTCGACCCCGCGCGCGCGAACGACGCCGCGCTCCGGCACCAAGGGCGCCGGCGCCGCGACCGGCAAGGGCACCACGCGCAAGATGCCCGCCCCCAAATTCGAACCCGAACGCGGCCCCGGGCTGCTCTCCCGCGCCTGGCTCGGCCTCGCGCACATCGTCGGTGGCGGCGCGCGCGTGCTCGGCAAGGAGACCCTGGCCAAGGAGGAGCGCCGCGACGGAGTGCCGTTCTTCATCGTCATCCTCGCCGTCTTCGGCGCCGTCGTGAAGTGGTTCAACCCCGCCGACCCCGTCGCCGTCGCACTCGACGCCTACTCCTTCGGGGGTCTCTTCGGCCACGTCGCCTACGCGCTGCCCGTGATCATGGTGCTGTTCGCGATCTGGCTGTTCCGGCATCCGGCATCCGTCCACGACAACGGGCGCATCGGAATCGGCCTCGCCGTGCTCCTGACCACCGTCAGCGGACTTTTCCACATCTTCGGCGGTCAGCCGTCGCCCGCTCAGGGCATGCCCGACCTCGCGATCGCCGGCGGCATCCTCGGCTGGGTGCTCGCCGCCCCCCTGGTGTTCGTCCTCACGACCGCGGGCGCGACGGCCGTGGTCATCCTGCTGCTCGTGCTCTCGCTGTTCATCATCACGAAGACCCCGCCGAACCGGCTACTGCACCGGTTGCGCGAGCTCTACTCCTACCTGTTCGGTGCCGAGATGCCGGATGCCGAGGCCGCGGCCGCGAAAAAGGCCGCGAAGTCCGACACCGGCTCCTTCGGGTCGATCGACGACCTCGGGCTCGGCGAAGAGACCGAGCTGCCCTGGTGGCGACGCAACAAGACACGTCGCGAAGACGACCCGGCCTACGACACCCCGGTTATCGTGCGGGCACGCGACGAGACCGAGGTCATCGATCGCGCCGCCGACGCCGCAGCGGAGCGCGCGAGGGCCGAGCATGCCGAGCGGGCCGAACGCGCCGCGGAGGCCGCCCTGCTCGCCGACCTCGTGCAGGCCGAGGGGGCGCTCGAGCGGTTCACCGGTGAGGTCGAGGGCCACCCGACCGGCATCAGGGACGACTCCGGCCCCAGCGTCGCCGATCCGCTGCCCGGTTTTGCCGACAGCGCGTCGACCAAGGGCGCGGCGGGCGAGTTCGCAGCCGCGACGGGTCCGCAGCCGCCGACGGCACCGTACCGACTTCCCGCCGTGTCGACGCTCGCAGTCGGCACTCCGCCGAAGTCGCGTTCCGAGGCCAATGAGGTCATCGTGCGCGCCATCACCGAGGTGCTCAAGCAGTTCGCCGTCGACGCCAAGGTCACCGGCTTCAGCCGTGGGCCGACCGTCACGCGATACGAGATCGAGCTCGGCCCCGGCGTGAAGGTCGAGCGCGTCACGGCGCTCAACAAGAATCTCAGCTACGCCGTCGCGAGCAATGAGGTGCGCATCCTCTCGCCGATTCCCGGCCGCTCCGCGATCGGCGTCGAGATCCCGAACACCGACCGTGAGATCGTGTCGCTCGGCGACGTGCTCCGCTCGAAGGCCTCGACCAGCAGCCAGCATCCGCTCACCGTCGGCCTCGGCAAAGACGTCGAGGGCGGCTTCGTCGTCGCGAACCTCGCGAAAATGCCCCACCTGCTCGTCGCCGGCTCGACCGGCTCGGGCAAGTCGAGCTTCGTCAACTCGATGATCGTCTCGCTGCTCATGCACGCCAGCCCCGCCGAGGTGCGCATGGTGCTGATCGACCCGAAGCGGGTCGAGCTCACCCCCTACGCCGGCATTCCCCACCTCATTACCCCCGTCATCACGAGCCCCAAGAAGGCCGCAGAGGCGCTCAGCTGGGTCGTGAAGGAAATGGATATGCGGTACGACGACCTCGAGAGCTTCGGGTTCCGTCACATCGACGACTTCAATCGAGCGGTCTCGGCGGGCGAGATCATCCTCCCCGTCGGCAGCGAGCGCAAGCTCAAGCCCTACCCGTACCTGCTCGTGGTCGTCGACGAGCTCGCCGACCTCATGATGGTCGCCCCGCGCGACGTCGAGGACTCGATCGTGCGCATCACGCAGCTGGCCAGGGCCTCCGGCATCCACCTCGTGCTCGCCACCCAGCGCCCGAGCGTCGACGTCGTCACCGGCCTCATCAAGGCGAACGTGCCCTCGCGGCTCGCCTTCGCGGTGAGCAGCATGACCGACAGCCGGGTGATCCTCGACCAGCCCGGCGCCGAGAAGCTCATCGGACAGGGCGACGCGCTCTTCCTGCCCATGGGCGCCTCCAAGTCGATCCGGGTGCAGGGCGCCTGGGTCACCGAGAGCGAGGTCAATGCCGTCGTCAAGCACGTGACCCGCCAGGCCCAGCCCGAGTACCGGAAGGACGTGGCCGCCGTCGCCGAAAAGAAGGTCATCGACGGCGACATAGGCGACGACCTCGAGGTGCTGCTGGCCGCAGCCGAACTCATCGTCAGTACCCAGTTCGGATCGACCTCGATGCTGCAGCGCAAGCTGCGGGTCGGCTTCGCGAAGGCGGGGCGCCTGATGGACCTGCTCGAATCTCGCGAGATCGTCGGGCCCTCCGAGGGGTCGAAGGCGCGCGACGTGCTTGTCACGCCGGAACAGCTTCCGGGAGTGCTCGCGCGGCTGCGGGGCGAGGATGCACCGGCAGCGCCAGCGGCGGCATCCGACCAACGGCAGGCACGCTCGGCCGATGCAGACCGGCTCGAGAACCCGCTGGCCGATCCGGTTCGCGAGATGACGACCGGTTACGATGAGGTGGACGCCTCGGACGAGGACGCCTGGGGTCTGACGGGCAGGGAGTAACGCCGTGGCTTCTGATCGAGTGCCGCCGGGTCCGCCCTCCGCTTCGCCGGGGGAACCGGCTCCGCGCCGCCCCAACCCGATGCGCGGCCGGGTCGTCCGGTCGGGCGATACCCCCGCGAGCTCCGGCAACATCGCCAATATCATCACCGTCGTCCGCATCCTGATGGCGCCGGCCTTCATCTGGCTGCTGCTCGCCGACGACGGCGCGCTGGGCCCGCTGCGCATCATCGCGGCGGTGCTCTTCGTGGTCGCGATCGTCACCGACAGCGTGGACGGCCTGCTCGCCCGGCGCCAGAACCTCGTCACCGACCTCGGGAAGATCCTCGACCCGATCGCGGACAAAGTGCTCATCGGCGGTGCACTGGTCGGACTCTCGATGCTCGGCGAGCTGCCGTGGTGGGTCACGATCATCATCCTGGTGCGCGAGCTGGGTATCACCGCCTTCCGATTCGCTGTGCTGCGCACCCGCGTCATCCCGGCCTCGAGCGGCGGCAAGCTCAAGACCGTGCTGCAGTCCGTTGCGATCTCGCTCTACCTGTTCCCGCTGCAGCTCGTGGTCGGCGACTGGATCCTCTGGGTCAATGCGGTGCTCATGGGTCTCGCTGTCATCGTGACCGTCGTCACCGGCGCGGACTACCTGTGGAAGGCGTACCGAGGCAACCGGCCCGGCGCCAAGCCGTGAGCCTCGCCGCCGATCTCATCGCCGAGCTGACCGCGCGGAACCTGTCGGTCGCCGTTGCGGAGTCGCTCACCGGCGGCCTCCTCGTCGCCGAGCTGGTCGCGATCCCCGGGGCGTCCCTCGTCGTCCGCGGGGGAGTCGTCGCGTACGCCACCGACCTCAAGCACTCGCTGCTGGGTGTGTCGGCGGAGCTGCTGGCCGCCGAGGGACCGGTGCACCCCGAGGTGGCCCGGCAAATGGCGATGGGTGTGCGCCGGATGCTGTCGAATGACGGCACACCCGCCGACATCGGCCTCGCCACCACCGGGGTCGCCGGCCCGGGCCCTCGGGACGGACACCCGGAGGGCGAGGCGTACGTCGCGATCGCGATCGGCGACAGGGCCGAAGTGCTTCACCTGCACATATCGGGAACCCGCGACGACATCCGAAAACGCGTCGTCTCCGAATCACTCAGTGAACTGGCCAAATTGCTGCACCTCGGCTAGCTATCGCGGGGAATGTTTCGCGTTTCGATCTCGTTACATAGCAGTGATTAACAAGCGTCACACAGATTGTTCTCGATAGAGTTTGGGTCATCAGGAGTTGCGTAGCCGCAACTTCTGGCACGCATCTACAACACGGGTCAGTCATCTAAGGAGGAGAGTCCACATGGTCCTAGTACGCCAAGAAATCGGAGATGTACTCCGGGACTTCCGCCTGCAAAAAGGTCGAACCCTTCGCCAGGTCGCGAGCAAGGCCAGTGTTGCTCTCGGATACCTGAGCGAGGTGGAGCGGGGCCAGAAAGAGGCCAGCTCCGAGATCCTTGCCTCTGTTGCGGATGCCCTCGACACCCCCATTTCGGTCATCATGCGCGAAGTCGGCGATCGCCTCGCCGTCATCGAGGGTCTTAACCGGATCCCCGACACCGTTCCCGACGACCTCGTCGCCAATTTCGACGCCGACCTCGCGGTCCGCTAGAACCCACCCAATCGATCAAATGCCCCGGCCTCAACGCCGGGGCATTTGTCGTGTGGGGATACCGCGCCCGGTGAGGTTCGGGCGTGCCGGGCCGCTCTCGCGGGTCCGCGGGAGATTCGGCATCCGACGGGCTGGACGTGATTCGTGCAGTGCTTTGCCGCTCGCTCTTGTTAGCGTTGTCGGGTGAGAGTGAGTGAGTTCTGGCAGGCCGTGGCCGACGAGTTCGGCGAGGGATACGGGCGAACCGTCACGCGCGATCTCGTGCTCGGTGCCCTGGGAGACCGCACCCCTGTGCAGGCCATAGCCGCGGGCATCGACACGAAAGAGATCTGGGTTGCCCTCTGCGCGTCGACCGATGTTCCCCCGAACCGACGGTACGGGGTAGGCCAGCTGCCGCAGAAGTAGCAAGCGGCGGGTTGCCGGTCGCCACAGCCACTAGTCCGTGAGTTGCCTGCTCACGTCCCCTTTCGGGGCGTGGATGCCGCGTTTGTGGGCGACTCGCGGCTGATGGCGCCAGTTTGTTTGCGCGAAAGCGCCGCATGCAGCGAGGAATGTCCGACACGCGCCTCCCGGGGGTCGAACATTCGTTCGGTTCTTACTAAGCTCCTGCACAAGCGCAATCGAAGACGGTCTGTGCACTGATGCCGGTGACGGTCGACAGGAATGTCGGACGCCGAGCGTACAGTCGCAGTTGTTGGAGACGAACCAACGACAAGCACCACCCGTAACACCAGCCTTGTCGCGGACTGCCGGGCCCTGCAACATCGGCCTGGTAGTGAAGCGGCAGCCTACAGGCGCACAACCCTCTAGTCACAAGGAGCCTCCGATGGCATCAGCAGCAGATCGCGAAAAGTCACTCGAAACAGCACTCGCCCAGATCGACCGCCAGTTCGGCAAGGGCTCCGTCATGCGCCTCGGCAGCGACGAGCGCGCCCCCGTCGCGGTCATCCCGACCGGATCGATCGCCCTGGATGTCGCGCTCGGCATCGGCGGGCTTCCGCGCGGCCGCATCGTGGAGATCTACGGGCCGGAGTCCTCCGGCAAGACGACCCTCACGCTGCACGCCATCGCGAACGCGCAGAAGGCCGGCGGAATCGCCGCCTTCATCGACGCGGAGCACGCACTCGACCCCGACTACGCGCAGAAGCTCGGCGTCGACATCGATGCACTCCTCGTCTCCCAGCCCGACACGGGTGAGCAGGCGCTCGAGATCGCCGACATGCTTGTCCGTTCCGGCTCGATCGACCTCATCGTCATCGACTCCGTCGCCGCCCTCGTGCCGCGCGCGGAGATCGAGGGAGAGATGGGCGACTCGCACGTCGGTCTGCAGGCGCGGCTCATGTCGCAGGCGCTGCGCAAGCTCACGGGTGGCCTAAGCCAGACCAACACGACGATGATCTTCATCAACCAGCTCCGCGAGAAGATCGGGGTGTTCTTCGGAAGCCCCGAGACCACCGCGGGAGGAAAAGCGCTGAAGTTCTACGCGTCGGTGCGCCTCGATATCCGCCGCATCGAGACTCTCAAAGACGGCACAGAGGCCTACGGTAACCGCACCCGGGTGAAGGTCGTCAAGAACAAGATGGCGCCGCCCTTCAAGCAGGCCGAGTTCGACATCCTTTACGGCGTCGGCATCTCGCGCGAGGGAAGCCTCATCGACTTCGGTGTCGAGCACGAGATCGTGCGCAAGTCGGGGGCGTGGTACACCTACGATGGCGACCAGCTGGGTCAGGGCAAGGACAACTCGCGCAACTTCCTGCTGAGAAACCCGCAGATCGCCCTCGACATCGAGAAGAAGATCATGATCAAGCTGGGAATGGCACCCGACCCGAACGCGCCCGCGGTCACGGAAGGTGACCAGGCGAAGGCGGTCGACACGGCGAAGACCGCGGCGGTCGAGCCCATCCAGAAAAAGCTCGCCTCGCGCAAGGCGGTCTGATCGTGACGCCGCCGAACGACGGCTGGTATGTCGAGCCCACCGGCGGTGGCGAGAGCCCCCCTCTCGCCACCGTGACACCGATCCGCAGGGTCGTGTTCGAAGAACTGCCGGAGGAACCGGAGGCGGTCGCCGAGACGGCGTCGGAGAAGGCCGCGGCCCGACGGGCGGACCGTGCGGCCAATGTGAGCATGACCGCGCTCACGCGTCGCGGAATGTCCCGCTGGGAGCTTGAGCAGATCCTGGTGGCGCGGGATCTCGACCCCGACGAGGTCGAGGCCGAGCTCGACCGGCTTGCCGGAGTCGGCCTCATCGACGACGCGGCGCTGGCCGAGACCATCGTGCGCACCCAGCACGAGCGCAAAGGCCTCGGGCGCAGTGCCCTCGTCGCTGAGATGCGCCGCAGGCACATCGATCCGGCGCAGATCGAGGAGTCGCTCGAGCAGCTCGGCGATGACAGCGAGCTCGAGCGCGCCAAGGAGCTTGCGCACAAGCGCGCCCCGCAGCTGCGGTCGCTCGACCAGACCACCGCGAAGCGCCGACTCACGGCGTTCCTCATGCGCAAGGGGTACCCGTCGAGCGTCATCCGCACCGCCGTCGACGAGGCGCTCGACGCGGGGGGCTCGGCCGTCCGCTTCCGCTGACGGCCGGCTCTGCCCGGGCCATGCTGGCGGTCGCTGCAGTCAGGCGGGGCGCAGCGCAACGCGGGTTAAGCTTTTACCATCATGACCATCACCGCGCCAGCATCCGCCCCCGCCGCGTCCGAGGCTGCCGCAGCGCGAACCTACGAGGTCCGCACCTTCGGCTGCCAGATGAACGTGCACGACTCCGAGCGGCTGAGTGGCTCGCTCGAGGCGGCCGGCTACCTTCCCGCAGCCGGCGCGCAGGCGGATGTCGTGGTCATCAACACCTGCGCCGTGCGGGAGAACGCCGACAACAAGCTCTACGGCAACCTCGGCATGCTCGCGTCGGTCAAGCGGGAGCACGAGGGAATGCAGATCGCCGTCGGCGGCTGCCTGGCCCAGAAGGACAAGAACGTCATCCTCGAGAAGGCCCCCTGGGTCGACGTGGTCTTCGGCACCCACAACATGGGGTCGCTGCCGGCGCTGCTCGAGCGGGCGCGGCACAACGGGGAGGCGCAGCTGGAGATCCTCGAGTCGCTCGACGTCTTCCCCTCCACCCTGCCGACCAAGCGCGAGTCCACGCACAGCGGCTGGGTGTCGATCTCGGTCGGCTGCAACAACACCTGCACCTTCTGCATCGTGCCGGCGCTGCGCGGCAAGGAGAAGGACCGCCGCCCCGGCGACATCCTCGCCGAGCTTGTGGCCATGGTCGAGGACGGCGCCATCGAGGTGACGCTGCTCGGCCAGAACGTCAACTCCTACGGCGTCGAGTTCGGCGACCGCCAGGCGTTCGGCAAGCTGCTGCGCGCCGCGGGAACCATCGAGGGTCTCGAACGGGTGCGCTTCACGAGCCCGCACCCCGCCGCCTTCACCGACGACGTCATCGACGCGATGGCCGAGACGGATGTGGTGATGCCGCAGCTTCACATGCCGCTGCAGTCCGGCTCCGACCGCATTCTCAAGGCCATGCGGCGCAGCTACCGCTCCGAGAAGTTCCTCGGCATTCTCGATCGGGTGCGCGCGAGGATCCCGCTCGCCGCGATCTCCACTGACATCATCGTCGGGTTCCCCGGCGAGACCGAGGAGGACTTCCAGGAGACCCTCCGCGTGGTGGAGCTCGCCCGATTCGCCTCGGCGTTCACCTTCCAGTACTCGATCCGTGAGGGAACGCCCGCGGCGACGATGGCCGACCAGATTCCCAAGGCCGTGGTGCAGGAGCGCTACGAGCGCCTGACCGCGCTGCAGGACCGTATCTCCTGGGAGGAGAACCAGAAGCTTGTCGGCCACACCGTCAACGTTCTGGTCGGGGCCGAGGGTAAGAAAGACGCGAGTACCCACCGGCTCTCCGGCCGCGCGGAGGACTCACGCCTCGTGCACTTCGAGGTGCCACCGCACAGCGACATTCCCCGCCCTGGCGATGTCGTCACCGTCGTGGTCAGCGACGCCAAGCCGTTCCATCTCATCGCCGACAGCTTCGACCACTCGCCGCTCGCGATCCGCCGCACCCGTGCCGGCGACGCGTGGGACCGCGCCGAGGCCGCTTCCTGTGGCGTGCCGACTCCCGCGGGCTCGGCACCCTCGGCACCGGGCCGCGTCTCGCTCGGACTGCCGACCCTGCGCATTTCGACGGCGCCGATCTACGACCCGTCCGATGGCGAACGCTGATCGACTATCGACCAGAGCCCGTGTTGATCGCCGTCGTCGGCGCTACCGGCACCGGCAAGTCAGGGCTCTCCCTCGACATCGCGGCGCGGCTCGCGGACGCCGGACGTGCGGCCGAGATCGTGAACGCGGATGCCTCGCAGCTGTACCGAGGCATGGACATCGGCACGGCGAAGTTGCCGGTTACCGACCGGCGCGGCATCCGGCACCACCTGCTCGACATGCTCGACGTCACCGACGAGGCGAGTGTCGCGGACTACCAGCGCGCGGCCCGCACGGCCATCGACGAGATCCGCCAGCGCGGCGCCGTGCCAATCCTTGTCGGCGGATCCGGCCTGTACGTGTCGTCGGTCATCTACGACTTCCAGTTTCCCGGCACCGATCCGGTCGTCCGCGCCCGGCTCGAGGCCGAGCTGCTCGAGGCCGGCCCCGGCACGCTTGCCCGCCGCCTCGCGGAGCTCGACCCGCAGGCCGCGGCGGCGATCGGCCCACACAACGGCCGGCGCATCGTGCGTGCCCTCGAGGTGATCGAGATGACGGGGGAGCCCTTCGGGTCTGGCTTGCCGGACGAGTCCGCCTACTGGACACCGACCACAGTGCTCGGACTGCAGGTTCCGCGCGCCGAGCTCGTCGAGCGGCTCGATGAGCGGGTGCGGATGATGTGGAGCGGCGGTCTCCTCGCCGAGGTCGAGGCACTGATGGGCCAGGGCCTCGAGCGCGGGGTCACCGCCAGCCGCGCGATCGGCTACTCGCAGGCCATCGCCCAACTGCACGGCACGATCGGGCAGGCCGAGGCGATCGAGCAGACCCAGGCGCTCACCCGCCGCTACGCACGCCGCCAGGTCGGCTGGTTCCGACGGTACCCGGGCACGACTTGGTTCGCCGGCGGCGCCGCGGAGGGCGTCGCTGCCGAGGGGGAGCAGGTCAGCGCCGCCGCGATCGACCGCGTTCTGGCCGCCGCCGATCTGGCTACCATTGACGAGTGAGTATCACCCTGCACTTCACCAAGGGCCACGGCACGGGCAACGACTTCGTGCTGTTCGCTGACCCCGACGGACAGATCGACCTGAGCCAGGCGCAACTGGCCGCCCTCGCCGACCGGCACTTCGGCGTCGGCGGCGACGGCGTCATCCGCGCCGTGCGCTCGAGGAGCCTGCCGGAGGGAGCCGCCGCCCTCGCGGAGGACGACGCCGCGGAATGGTTCATGGACTACCACAACGCCGACGGGTCACCGTCGGAGATGTGCGGCAACGGCATCCGCGTGTTCGCCCGCTACCTCGTCGACAACGGCCTGGCCGAGCTCGGCCCGGGCGAGACGATGGTCATCGGCACCCGCGGCGGCGTGCGCGACGTGCAGGGCAACCGCAGCGGGTACCAGGTCGACCTCGGTCGCTGGTCGCTCGACGGCAGTGAGCCCCTCGTGCGCGCCAAGAACCTCCAGGTCGCCCGCCCCGGCCTCGGCATCAACGTCGGAAACCCGCACGTGGTCGTCGCCCTCGCCAGCGAGGAGGAGCTCGACAGCGCCGACCTGTCGTTCATCCCGATCCTCGACCCGGAGGCGCCGGAGGGCGCGAACGTCGAGTTCGTTGTTCCGATGGACCCGCTCGTCACCGATGGAGTCGGCCACATCCGCATGCGGGTGCACGAGCGCGGCAGCGGCGAGACGCTCTCCTGCGGCACCGGGGCGGCAGCGGCGGCGCTGGCCACCCGTTACTGGGCGGGTGCCGGCGCACCGAACCAGTGGAGGGTCGAGGTTCCCGGAGGCACGCTCGGCGTGCGGATGTTCGCGACGGAGGACGGCGAGCATGTGGCGCTGAGCGGTCCAGCAGAGCTCGTCTTCGAGGGCGACCTCAGCCTGTAGCGCTGATCGGGCTGACGCTAGCGGCGCCGCACCCGCAGCACCCGATAGCCCTTGCTGGTGGACGAGCGGATGACCGAGCAATCCTCCGGCAGTGAGCCCTCGAGCCAGCGATGCAGCGAGTCGGAGCCGAGATTGCGCTGCACGACGAGCCAGGCGTCGGCAGCGCGCTCGAGCCGCGGCAGCCAGCGCTCGAGTAAGCCGTGAAGCTCGTTCTTGCCGACTCGGATCGGGGGATTCGACCAGATTGTCATGAAGGCGATGTCGGCGGGAACATCGTCGGGCAGGCAGGCGTTGACGTTGGTCAGGCCCAGTTTGGCGGCATTGCGACGCACCAGATCGAGAGCACGCTCGTTGACATCGATGGCCCACACGGTGGCGTTCGGCGACTCGAGCGCGAGGGTGAGTGCAATCGGCCCCCAGCCGCAGCCGAGATCGAGCAGGTTACCCCCGGGGGGCGGCTTCGGGATGCTCGCGAGCAGCACCTGGGTGCCGGCGTCGATGCGCTCGGGGCTGAAGATGCCACCGGCGGTGGTCAGCTCGACCTCGCGGCCAGCGAGAGTCACCGAGAACGGCCGAAGCTTGAGCTCACTCTCGGGCTTCGCTGAGAAGTAGTGCTCGCTTGTCATCTAACAGAACCTACCCAAAGAGGAGAGGCTAGGGTTAACCCAATGATTGAAACAGATTCCACCCAGCACGGCGAAGACGACGACGTCATCGACAGAGTGCTGTCGAACTCATCGGCGAAGCCAGCGGGCTACACCATCTTCACGCCACAGGGCGCACAGGCCCTCCAGCCGCGCACCTTCGACGAGAACCGCGAGAACACGCACGACGGCGACCAGTCCGAGCGTGAGGACCGCCAGGCGCTGCGGCGGGTAGCCGGGCTCTCCACCGAGCTCGAAGACGTCACCGAGGTCGAGTACCGCCAGCTGCGCATCGAACGCGTCGTGCTCATCGGCATCTACGGCCAGGGCAACGTCGTCGAGGCCGAGAACTCCATGCGCGAGCTGTTCGCGCTCGCCGAGACCGCCGGCGCCGTGGTCCTGGACGGGCTGCTCCAGCGCCGTCCGAACCCCGACCCCAGCACCTACTTCGGCAAGGGCAAGGCCGAGGAACTGCGCGGCGTCGTCGCGGCGACCGGCGCCGACACCGTGATAGTCGACGGCGAGCTCGCCCCGAGCCAGCGGCGCGCGCTCGAGGACATCGTCAAGGTCAAGGTCATCGACCGCACCGCGGTCATCCTCGACATCTTCAGCCAGCACGCCAAGAGCCGCGAGGGCAAGGCCCAGGTCGAACTCGCCCAGCTCGAGTACCTGCTCCCACGCTTGCGCGGGTGGGGTGAGTCGATGTCCCGCCAAGCCGGTGGCCAGGTAGGCGCCGGCAATGGCATGGGCTCGAGAGGCCCGGGTGAGACCAAGATCGAACTCGACCGCCGCCGCATCCACACCCGCATGTCCCGGCTGCGCAAGCAGATCGAGGGCTTCAAGCCGTCGCGTGAGGCGAAGCGGGCCAACCGCGTGCGCAACTCGGTGCCGTCCGTCGCGATTGCCGGTTACACCAACGCGGGCAAGTCGTCGCTGCTCAACCGAATCACCCGAGCGGGAGCGCTCGTCGAGAACGCCCTCTTCGCAACCCTCGACACCGCCGTGCGCAAGAACGAGACCCCCGACGGCCGCGCCTACACGCTCACCGACACCGTGGGGTTCGTGCGCAACCTTCCCCATCAGCTTGTCGAGGCATTCCGGTCCACCCTTGAGGAGGTCGCGGATGCCGATGTCATCGTCCACGTCGTCGACGGCTCCCACCCCGACCCCGCCAGCCAGCTCACGACGGTGCGCGACGTGATCGGCGAGGTCGACGCGCGCCACCTTCCCGAGATCGTGGTGTTCAACAAGTCCGACCTCATCGACGAGGACCAGCGTCTCGTGCTGCGGGGCCTCGAACCGAGCGCAATTTTCGCCTCGGCGCGCAGCGGCGAGGGCGTCGACGAGATCCTGACGCGTATTTCGGAGCTGCTGCCCGTTCCGCAGATTGAGCTCGACCTGCTCATCCCGTTCAGCCGCGGCGACGTCGTCACCCGGCTGCATGACCACGCGCGCGTGCTTGACACTCGCTACGACGAGAACGGCACCCGTATGCACGTGCTCGTCGACGAGGAGCTGCAGGCGGCCGTCGCCGAGTTCGTGCTGGCCCCGGCCATCTGAGCTCGGCGGAACCGCCCCGGACAGCTCGGCCAGTGGGTCGTAGCTAGACCGCGCGGAGCACCGCGACGACCTTGCCGAGCACCTCGGCGAAGTCGCCGAGGATCGGCGCGAACGCGGAGTTGCGCGGGAGCAGCCAGGTGTGCCCGTCGCGCTGCTGAAATACCTTCACGGTGGCCTCGTCGTCGAGCATCGCTGCGACGATGTCGCCATTCTCCGCGGTCTTCTGCTGGCGCACGACGATCCAGTCGCCGTCGCAGATCGCCGCGTCGATCATCGAGTCGCCCGCCACCTTCAGCATGAACAGGTCGCCCTTGCCGACGAGCTGGCGGGGGAGCGGGAAGATCTCGTCGATCTGCTGCTCCGCCGTGATCGGGATGCCGGCCGCGATCCTTCCGACGAGCGGCACCATCGCCGCGTCGCCGACAGGGGTCGGGCTGTCCGAGACGGTGCCCGACTCTGCGCGGGGGAGGTCGATGAGCACCTCGAGGGCCCGCGGCCGGTTGGGGTCGCGGCGCAGGTAGCCGCTCAGCTCGAGCTGGTTGAGCTGGTGGGTGACGCTCGAAAGGGAGGAGAGGCCGACGGCGTCGCCGATCTCCCGCATGCTCGGCGGGTAGCCCCGGGAGGCGACGGATCGCTGGATCGCGTCGAGGATGGCCAGCTGCTTCTCGCTGAGGCTCTTGCGACGGCGGGTTCCCGCGCGCTCAGTCGACTCGCTCGCTGGTCTGTCCTGCTGGTTCTCGTCCACGAATGCTCCTAATTGCGGGGTCGTATCGGCGCCGTCGGGGCCGAGCGAATCACCAATGTCAGTGGCCGCTGGTTGTGTGTGGTCCAGACAATCGAAACTGTATCCACGATTGAGGCTCCCGCCAAACTTATCTTCGACTGTGTCGCAGAAAATATGGCACGAATATTCGAAGATTAACTTGAAAGCAGGTGTAATCGAATGTATGTTCGGAACAGAGCTTCGTATCCGGTACTCCCGGCCGAGTGCCGGATACGAAAGCTCGATCACTTTCGTCGACAGAAGGGCAAGGCAATGACTTCACACACACTGACGGCACACACCCTGGCTTCACCGGGTCGTTCGCACCTGCGACTCACGCGCCGCGGGCGCCTCGTGCTGACCACCCTCTCGGCCCTGCCGCTCGTGGTCGCCGCCGGCGCCTTCGCGCTCAACGGTGGAGTGGCGGTCGCGTCGGACTCGGCGTCATCGACCACCTTCGAGTACGTGCAGGTGTCGAGCGGTCAGTCCCTCTGGCAACTGGCCGAGTCCATCGCCCCCGGCGCCGACCCGCGCGACGTCGTGTCCGACCTGCTGCACTTCAACCAGCTCGGCAGCGCCGATGTGCACCCGGGCCAGCAGCTCGCCCTGCCCGCCAAGTACTCCAACTGACCACCCTTAAACTGGGCGGGTGACTTCGCTCAGTGATCTCCCCATCCGTGACGACCTTCGGGGCCTGACCCCCTACGGTGCTCCCCAGGAGCGCGTGCGCATCGCGCTCAATGTCAACGAGAACACGCATCCGATCCCCGAGGCTGTCGCCCGGGATATCGTCATCGCACTGGCCGAGGCCGTGCTCACGGTCAACCGCTATCCCGATCGGGAGTTCACGGAGCTGCGTGAGAGCCTTGCCCGCTACCTTGGCCACGGGCTGACGGCCGGGAACGTGTGGGCGGCCAACGGATCGAACGAGGTCCTGCAGCAGATCCTTCAGGCGTTCGGCGGCCCGGGGCGTAGCCTGCTCGGCTTCCCGCCCACCTACTCGATGCACTCGATCATCGCAGCGGGCACCGGCACCCGGTGGATCGCCGCCACGCGGGACGAGGGGTTCGAGATTCTCCCCGAGACCGCTGTCCGCGCCATCCGGGACCACCGGCCCGACATCGTGTTCTTCTGCTCCCCGAACAACCCGACGGGAACCGCCGTCTCGCTCGAGACCATCGCCGCCGCCTACGACGCGACCGACGGCATCGTCGTGGTCGACGAGGCCTACGCGGAGTTCGCGCCGGCCGGTTCCCGCACCGCGCTGACCCTGCTCGCCGGCCGTGAGCGGCTCATCGTGTCCCGCACGATGAGCAAGGCGTTCGCGTTCGCCGGAGCCCGAGTCGGCTACCTCGCCGCCGACCCCGCGGTCGCCGACGCGCTACGACTCGTGCGACTGCCGTACCACCTCTCGGCCCTCACCCAGGCGGCCGCGATTGCCGCGCTCGCACACTCGAGCGAGATGCTCGCGATGGTCGACGACATCAAGGGGCAGCGCGACCGCCTGCTGGTCGAGCTTCCCGCTCTGGGCTACCACGCCTGGCCGAGCGCCGCGAACTTCGTGCTCTTCGGCGGAGTGGACGACCCGCACGCTGTCTTCGAGGCGCTCCTCGCCCAGAGCATCATCATCCGCGACATCGGGATCCCCGGACACCTGCGGGTGACCGCGGGCACCGAGGCCGAGACCACGGCGTTCCTCGACGCCCTCGCCGGGCTCGGGCGCCCGCACCCCGCTCGGTAGGATTGACGGATGACCAGCCAGCGCACCGCGCACATTCAGCGCGAGACGAGCGAGTCGAGCATCGACCTCACGCTCAATCTCGACGGGTCGGGAATCACCGACATCACAACATCCGTTCCGTTCTTCGACCACATGCTCACGGCGTTTGCGAAGCACTCACTCATCGACTTGACGGTCAAGGCCAAGGGCGACATCGAGATCGACGTGCACCACACCGTCGAAGACATCGGGATCGTGCTCGGAAAGGCGATCGGCCAGGCGCTCGGCGACAAGGCCGGGATCGCGCGCTTCGGCGACGCCCTCGTGCCGCTCGACGAGGCGCTGGTCCAGGCGGTCGTCGACGTCTCCGGGCGTCCGTTCCTCGTGCACACCGGCGAGCCGGCGGGCTTCGAGTTCCACCTGATCGGCGGCCACTTCACCGGGTCGATGGTGCGCCACGTGTTCGAAGCCATCACCTTCCACGCCGCCATCACCGTGCACATCACCGTGATGGGCGGACGCGACCCCCACCACATCGCCGAGGCCGAGTTCAAGGCCTTCGCTCGTGCCCTCCGCCAGGCGGTCGCGCTCGATCCC
This sequence comes from Marisediminicola sp. UYEF4, assembly GCF_040546025.1. NCBI lineage: Bacteria > Bacillati > Actinomycetota > Actinomycetes > Micrococcales > Microbacteriaceae > Marisediminicola > Marisediminicola sp. UYEF4. Next base: position 236,471 of record NZ_JBEPNA010000003.1, read on the forward strand.
CGAGTGCAGGGGATCCCCTCCACCAAGGGGGCGCTGTAGCCGTGACCACTCCGAACGTTGTCGTCCTCGACTACGGTTCCGGCAACGTGCACTCCGCGGTGAAGGCGCTGGAGCGCGCCGGTGCGAAGGTCGAGCTGACCGCCGATCGGCGCAAGGTCGCCGAGGCCGATGGGCTGCTCGTGCCCGGCGTCGGTGCATTCTCCGCCGTCATGGATGCGCTCGGGACCGTCCACGGCGCCGAGCTCATCGACCGCAGGCTCGCCGGCGGACGCCCCGTGCTCGGCATCTGCGTCGGCATGCAGATCATGTTCGAGCGCGGCGTCGAGCGAGGAATCGAATCGGAGGGACTCGGAGAGTGGCCGGGCACCGTGACCGGGCTGCCGGCTGAGATCCTCCCGCACATGGGCTGGAACACCGTCGAGGCTCCTTCTGACTCCGTGCTGTTCGACGGCATCCGGGACGAACGCTTCTACTTCGTGCACTCCTATGCCGCCCAGGACTGGACGCTCGAGACGTCCCGCCCGTTCGAGCCGCCGCGCCTGACCTGGTCCGAGCACGGAGCGCGATTCCTCGCCGCCGTGGAGAACGGGCCGCTCACGGCCACCCAGTTTCACCCCGAGAAGTCCGGCGACGCGGGCATCCGCCTTCTCGCCAATTGGATCACGAGCCTCAACAAGAACTAGGCTCGTTGACTTCACCCCAACCCCAGTCTCAGAGAGATCACATGAGCGAGTTCAACAAGACCCCCGGCCTCATCCTTTTGCCCGCGGTCGATGTCGCGGGCGGCAAGGCCGTCCGACTCACGCAGGGGGCGGCAGGCAGCGAGACCAACTACGGCGACCCCGTCGACGCGGCGGCCGACTGGGCCAGCCAGGGCGCCGAGTGGATCCACCTCGTCGACCTCGACGCCGCATTCGGTCGCGGCAACAACCACAGCGTGATCAAGAAGGTCATTCGCCAGGTGCGCGGCAACGTCATGATCGAGCTGTCCGGGGGCATCCGCGACGACGAGAGCCTTGAGGCCGCCCTCGCGACGGGTGCCAAGCGCATCAACCTCGGCACCGCCGCACTCGAGAACCCGGAGTGGGCCGCCCACGTTATCGCCGAGTATGGCGAGGCCATCGCGGTCGGCCTCGATGTGCGCGGAACGACCCTCGCGGCGCGAGGCTGGACCGAGGAGGGCGGCGACCTCTGGCAGGTGCTCGACCGTCTCGAGCAGGCCGGGTGCGCCCGCTACGTCGTCACCGACGTCACGAAGGACGGCACGCTGCAGGGACCGAACCTCTCCCTGTTGCGGGAGGTCGCCGACCGCACCGACAAGCCCGTCATCGCCTCCGGTGGCATCGCCAGCCTCGACGACATCGCCGACCTGCGTTCGCTCGTGCGCTACGGCGTCGAGGGCGCGATCGTCGGCAAGGCGCTCTACGCGAAGGCGTTCACCCTCGCCGAGGCGCTGGACGTCGCCAGCGACTGATGCCGCTCGAGCAGCACGCCGGACACGAGGCAACCGACTCGGCCGGCACACCCTGGCAGGGCAGGAGCTTCGGTGACGCCGCCCCGTCCGACGATGACGGCTCCGCGCCGCCGGCATTGACCGAAATCCTGCGCGGGTTCCGTGAGGGCGAGGTCGACGCGGGCGCGGTCGTCGATGTCATTCGCGCGTCGAGGCTGCTGATCCCGCTCGTTGCGGAACTGGCCGAGGCCGGCGTCGGGCCAACGGGTCTGCGGATCGACAAGAGCGCCGACCTCTCGATCGTCACGGTGGCGGGGCCGGACGGGCGGGGCGTCATGCCCGTTTTCAGCTCGGTCGACAGCATGCGCCGCTGGAAGCCTCTGGCCAGGCCCGTGCCGGCGGATGCCGTGCGCGTCGGCCTCGCCGCCGCGAACGAGCAGACCGACCTCGTCGTTCTCGATCCGATGTCGGAGACCGAGTTCGTGATCCGGCGACCGGCGGTGTGGGCGATCGCGCAGCAGCTCCCGTGGGTGCCGAGCTACCTCGACAGAGACGTTGCGGCGGAATTCGCGAACTCGGTGAGACCGGAGCAGCAGGTGCTCGCGGTCTCTCTCGCCGCCGGTGACCCTGGTGCGCGACTGGCGGGACCCGAGCTCGTGGTGACGCTCGAGCTCGCGCCCGGCCTCGACCAGTCCGCGCTCTCGGCCGTCGTCGCGCGGCTTCAGCAACGCTGGTCCGCCTCGGAGGTCATCGCGGCACGAGTCGACAGCGTCGCGGTCCGGCTGCGCCCGGCGGATTCTCCCGAGGCGCCGGAGCGCTAGCCTGCCGGCTGGTGCGCGGGCGCTAGCCGGAGTTGCAGCGGACCGACGGGTCGAAGAGTCCGAGACCGGCGTTCCGGGCATCCATCTCCGCCCTCTCCACGTCGGCGAGGTACCGGTCGTTCGGCTCGAACATTACCGAGTAGCCCAGCCCGCGGGCGGCGAGTTCGACACTCGCGTTCTGGCCGTCTGAGGTGAACACGGCTGCGAGGGTGCGCCCGTACTGGTCGGCGCGCTCGATGTCGTACTCGAGGCTGACGGTCGAGCCGACAGGCAGCAGAGCCGTGAGAAATTCGGATGCCTCGGGCCCGAGGCACTCGATCGGCGTGTCCTGCTTCTTCGTCTCGGGGGTGTCGATGTTGAGCAGCCGCACGCGCGTCACCGCGCCGCCGAGCAGAACGTCCACGGTGTCGCCGTCGATCACCCTGTCGACGACGGCGTCGTCGGGCGCACTGGGTCGGAGCGCACGGCCGCCGGGCGCCGAGGCCCAGAGCCAACCGCCGGCCAGCACCGCGATCACGACGACGGCGATACCGAGTCGTTGACGTGCCCGGAGGCGCCGATGCCTGTTCTGCCACTCGTTCATACCGGGAAACTTAGGCCAGCGCGGAGGCGATCCGGCTCAGTTGACCGCCCCGGTGTACTTTTCGCCGGCACCCTTGCCCGGTGCGTCCGGAAACGGGGATGCCTCGCGGAAGGCGAGCTGCACCGAACGAAGCCCGTCGCGCAGAGCCCTCGCGTGCTGGTCGCCGAGGTCGGGCGCGGCAGCGGTGACGAGCCCGGCCAGCGCGTTGATGAGCTTGCGCGCCTCATCGAGGTCGAGCTGGGAGTCGGGGTCGTCGGCGAGGCCGCACTTCACGGCGGCGGCACTCAGCAGGTGCACGGCGACCGTGTTGATGACCTCGATCGCGGGCACGTCGGCGATGTCGCGGGCGGCGCTTTCGGCATCATCCGCTTCGGAAAACTCGTGAATGTGCGCGCTATCGCTCATGACTGGTTCCTCTGTTAGACTTCTGTCGGCTCCGGGGCTTCACCGCCTCGGAACGAAAGTGGAGATTCTCCCACCCGCGGTTACCGCTTCTTCAGGTTACCGGGTTGTTGGCACCCCGCCGACGAGCAGAAGGTTGCTCGAAGGTAGCCAGGGCGCCGGGCCAGTTTGCATCACAACCCACCGAGTTCGTTTCTGGGGAGAGTGCTGCGGCTGTGCGTGAAGCTCCTCCTTTCGTCTGATGCCGGCACCGCCGGCACCCAACAGGCACACGAAAGCGAACCCAAGGAGCAACGCATCAGCGATCCCCGTACCAATGACCGAATCCGCGTACCGGAGGTCCGACTCGTTGGCCCAGCCGGCGAGCAGGTCGGTGTCGTGCGCATTGAAGACGCTATTCGTCTCGCTCAGGAGGCCGACCTGGATTTGGTTGAGGTAGCTCCCAATTCCAAGCCTCCCGTTGCCAAGATTATGGATTTCGGCAAGTTCAAGTACGAAACCGCCCAGAAGGCGAAAGAAGCACGCCGCCACCAGGCGAACACGATCCTCAAAGAGGTGCGCTTCCGCCTCAAGATCGACACGCACGACTACGAGACCAAGCGCAAGCGCGCCGAGGGCTTCCTGAAGGCCGGCGACAAGGTCAAGGCCATGATCCTGTTCCGCGGTCGCGAGCAGTCGCGCCCCGAGCAGGGTGTGCGACTTCTGCAGCGCTTCGCCGAGGATGTCGCGGAGTTCGGCTCGGTCGAGTCGACGCCGATGATCGACGGTCGCAACATGGTCATGGTCATCGGGCCGGTCAAGAACAAGTCCGAGGCCAAGGCCGAGTCCGAGGCCAAGCGCGCGGCGTCGAAGCCGGCTCGCGCCGAGCGTCCCGCTGCCGCTCCCGGAACCACGAGCGCGCCCGCAGCATCGACCCTGATCGCCGACGCGGCTCCTGCCGTGAAGAAGGCCGCCGAGGCCCCGAGGTCTGCGCCCGCACCGAAGGCGACCCCGGTCGTCGAGGAAAAGCAAGCAGAGGCCAAGCCAGTCGAGGCCAAGGCCGCCGAAGCGGAAGCGCCCGAGGTCGCGGCGCCCGCTGCGAAGGCTGCTGACGTGAAGCCGGCGGAAGCTAAGCCCGCAGCGAAGGCCACCCCGGCGGCCGCAGCACCCAAAGCCCCGGCCGCTGCGGCACCTGCGGCTGCGGCTGCACCGGCGAAGCCCGCCGCGACGCCGAAGCCGAGCGGTGCGGTTCCCAGGCCGTCGCCGAAGGCCCCGGCCATTCCCAAGGCTCCGGCAATGCCGCAGCCCCCCAAAGCTGCACCAGCAGATGTAGCGCCGGGCACGCCCGGTGCCAAGTAGTACGACAGATACGAGGAGAGACACATGCCCAAGATGAAGACCCATTCGGGTACCAAGAAGCGCTTCAAGATCACCGGTAGCGGCAAGGTCATGAAGCAGCAGGCCGGTATGCGGCACAACCTGGAGGTCAAGTCCAGCGTCGTCACTCGTCGTCTGAACCAGGAAAAGGTGCTGGCCCCGGCCGACGCCAAGCTCGTCAAGCGCCTCCTCGGCAAGTAGCCCGACCCACCAACCTCAAGGAACCAAATCATGGCAAGAGTAAAAAGGGCTGTCAACGCCCACAAGAAGCGTCGGGTCATCCTCGAACGCGCCAAGGGTTACCGTGGCCAGCGTTCGCGCCTGTACCGCAAGGCAAAAGAACAGCTGATCCACTCGTTCGTCTATTCCTACCGCGACCGTCGCCAGCGCAAGGGTGACTTCCGTCGCCTGTGGATTCAGCGCATCAACGCGGCATCGCGTGCCAACGGCCTGACCTACAACCGCTTCATCCAGGGACTCAACCTGGCCGGAGTCCAGGTCGACCGTCGCATCCTCGCCGACCTGGCCGTCACCGACCCCGCGACCTTCGCGGCGATCGTTGCGACCGCGAAGGCAGCACTTCCGGCCGACACCAGCGCGCCGAGAGTTGCCGCGTAGGTTCGACTAATAAGCTGTCGACATGATCGATAACCCGCGTTCTCCACGAGTTCGCGCGGTGGCAAAGCTCGCCAAGAGAGACGCCCGGTCGCAGACCGGGCTCTTTCTTTTGGAGGGCCCACAAGCCGTCGCAGAAGCACTCACTTTCCGGCCGCAACTCGTGGTGGAGCTGTACGCGACGCCGACGGCAATCGAGCGGTATTCCGACATCGCCCAGGCCGCGTCCGTCGCGGGGATCGAGGTGGAGTTTGTCACCGAACTCGTGCTCGAGTCGATGGCTGACACTGTCACGCCGCAGGGCATCGTCGCGGTCTGCCACCAGTTCCCGACCTCGGTCAAGGACATCCTCAAGCCGGATGCCGAGGGCAACGGCCCCAAGCTGATCGCGATCCTCGAAGAGGTGAGGGACCCGGGCAACGCCGGCACGATCATCCGGGCCGCGGATGCCGCTGGGGCCGACGGCGTCATTTTCACCGGGCGCAGTGTCGACCTCTACAACCCGAAGGTCGTGCGCTCGTCGACGGGATCGATCTTCCATGTGCCTGTGGCGGTGGGAGCCGACTTCGACACCGTGCTCGAGCGGGCCCACGAGGCCGGGTTGTTCGTGATCGCCGCTGATGTCAAGGGCGACGACCTGCTCGCCGCCCGCCAGGATGGCGTGCTCGCGCGTCCGACGGCGTGGGTGTTCGGCAATGAGGCGCGAGGGCTCTCCGACGAGAACCTCGCGATGACCGATCTCGCCCTCACGGTGCCCATCTACGGGCACGCCGAGTCGATGAACCTCGCCACCGCCGCCTCCGTCTGCCTGTACGAAAGCGCCTTCTCACAACGTTCCGCCGGCTGACTACACCACGCATCTCGAGTCACTTCCGCAGATTGCGGGATTGTTACGACTGGCCCGTGGGGTTAGTGGGCGTTCTCACAGTGTGGTTGGGTAGTGGCATGGTGCAAGCACGCAGCGGTGAACCCCTGGTCGTCGTCGATCACGTCAACAAGCACTACGGTGCCCTTCACGTGCTGAAGGACATTTCCACGACGGTAACCCGCGGTGAGGTCGTCGTCGTCATCGGACCCAGCGGGTCGGGCAAGTCCACCCTCTGCCGGGCGATCAACCGGCTCGAGACCATCGACGACGGGCTCATCACCATCGACGGCACCGAGCTGCCGAAGGAGGGCGCCGGCCTCGCAAAGCTGCGCGCCGACGTCGGCATGGTATTCCAGTCGTTCAACCTCTTCGCGCACAAGACGGTGCTCGAGAACGTGACCCTCGGCCCCATCAAGGTTCGTGGACTTTCGAAAGCGGATGCCGAGAAGAAGGCCATGGCCCTGCTCGAACGCGTCGGTGTCGCCAACCAGGCGAAGAAGATGCCGGCCCAGCTCTCCGGCGGCCAGCAGCAGCGAGTGGCGATCGCCCGCGCCCTCGCGATGGAGCCGAAGCTCATGCTGCTCGACGAGCCCACCTCGGCGCTCGACCCCGAGATGATCAACGAGGTTCTCGACGTGATGGTCGGCCTCGCCAAAGACGGAATGACGATGATCGTGGTCACCCACGAGATGGGCTTCGCGCGCAAGGCCGCCGACCGCGTGCTGTTCATGGCGGAGGGTGCGATCGTCGAGGAGGCCACCCCAGAGGAGTTCTTCACGGCCCCGAAGACCGACCGGGCCAAGGACTTCCTCTCCAAAATACTTACGCACTAACCAGTGGGTAGGACACACAGCACAAGGAGCGAATTATGAGACTCAAAAAAGGTCTGATGGTCTCTGCCATGGCCGCCGTCGCGGTCCTCGGACTGAGCGCCTGCACCGATTCCGAGGCGCCCACCGCCGAGCCAGAGGTTCAGGAGGAGGTCGAGTTCGAGGCGGGCACGACCATGGCCGAGCTCAACGAGGCCGGCGAGATCACGATCGGCACCAAGTTCGACCAGCCCCTCTTCGGGCTCGTCGGCCCGGACAACGTTCCCGTTGGCTTCGACGTCGAGATCGGCAAGGTCATCGCCGCCGAGCTGGGCATCGCCGCCGAGGACATCAACTGGGTCGAGGCCATCTCCGCCAACCGCGAGCCGTTCATCCAGAATGGGGAGGTCGACCTCGTCGTCGCGACCTACACGATCAACGACACCCGCAAGGAAGTTGTCGCGTTCGCCGGTCCGTACTACATCGCCGGCCAGGACCTTCTCGTCGCAGCTGACAACCCCGACGGCATCGAGGGCCCGGAGTACTTCACGGAGAACCCCGACGCGGTCGTCTGCACCGTCAGCGGTTCGACCTCGGAGAAGAACATCCGCGAGTACACCGACAACGTCATCGCGGCCAACGGCTACTCCGACTGCCTCGAGCCCCTGCGCACGGGAGCTGCCGCCGCGGTCACGACCGACAACGTCATCCTCGCCGGTCTCGCCGACCAAAGCGACGGCGAGTTCGAGGTCGTGAACAACGCGTTCACCGAGGAGCCCTACGGCATCGGCGTCGCGCTGGAGGACACGGAGTTCCGTGACTTCATCAACGACACGCTCGAGGCAGCGTTCGAAGACGGCCGTTGGGTGGATGCCTGGGAGGCGACCGCAGGCGTCGTGCTCGACACGCCCGAGCCGCCGACCGTCGACCGCTACTAACACCAAGTGAGAGTCGGCCCGTCCGCACCGCGGACGGGCCGACTGCCACGATCACAGAAAACAGGGGCCGTTCATGGACGCGATCATCGAAGGGCTGCCGCTCTTCATCGACGGCTTCCTGCGCACGCTGAGCTTGCTCGGCGTCGCCGGGGTGGGCGCACTCATCATCGGCATCTTCATCGCGGCCATGCGGATCTCTCCCGTCGCGTCCCTGCGTCTGATCGCCACGGCCTACACCGAGCTCGTTCGCAATACGCCGCTGACTCTCGTGCTGTTCGGCTGCGCCTTCGTGCTGCCCTACCTTGGGGTGAGGCTCGACTACTTCACCCTCGCAGCCATCGGCCTCACCGTCTACACGTCGCCTTTCGTGGCCGAGGCGCTCCGATCGGGCGTCAACGGGGTCTCCGTCGGCCAGGCCGAGGCTGCCCGCAGCATCGGGCTCACCTTCGGGCAGACGCTCGGGTTCGTGGTGATGCCTCAGGCCATCCGTATGGTCATCCCGCCGCTCATCAACGTCTTCATCGCCCTCACGAAGAACACCTCCGTCGCCGGCGGGTTCTTCGTCCTCGAACTGTTCGCCCAATCTCGGCGGGTCATCAACGATCGGGGCGACGAGGTGCTCGCGATCCTGCTCGCGGTCGCGGCCTTCTATCTCATCATCACCGTGCCCCTCGGCCTCATCGCCGGGGCCATCGAAAAGCGAGTGGCGGTCCTCCGATGAGCCAGTCCGTTCTCTACGACGCCCCCGGCCCGCGCGCGATCCGCCGGTCGAGGATCATCTCGGTCGTGTCTGCCGTGCTCATCGCGCTCGGCATCGCCTGGCTGATCTTCACCCTTGCCGCGCCGCGCGAGACCGCCGGTGGCTCCACCCAGGTCGGACTCTTCGACCCGAGCCGCTGGGACATCCTGCTCGACGCCGCCTTCTGGCGCGCCATCGGGCGCGGGGTGCTGGGCACCCTGCAGATGGCCGGCGTCGCCGCCGTGCTCGCGATGGTCATCGGCATCCTCTTCTCCTTCGGCCGCACCGCGCGCACCGCCTGGATCCGCGTGCCCACCGCCGTGCTGCTCGAGTTCTTCCGCGGCATGCCCGTGCTGCTCATGATGCTCTTCGTGCTGCTCGTGTTCGCATCGGGGTCCTACATCGCCGGCGTCGCGGCCCTGGCCGTCTACAACGGAGCCCTGATCGGCGAGATCCTCCGCGCCGGAATCGCCTCTCTTCCGCGCGGCCAGGCCGAGGCGGGGCTCGCGATCGGGCTGACCCCGATCAAGACGCGGTTCCTCATCGAGTTTCCGCAGGCGTTTCGCCAGATGCTGCCGATCATCATCGCCCAGATGGTGGTGCTGCTCAAGGACACAGCGCTCGCCTACATCGTTGGGTACCCGGAGCTGCTGCGCATCGGCGTCAACAACCTCGCCAACTTCTACGGCAACCGCTACTTCTTCACACTGTTCTTCGTGGTGCTCGTGATCTACCTCGCCATCAACCTCACGCTCTCCTGGGTCGCGCGATTCGTCGCACGCCGCACGGGCAGCAAGGCGGTGCTCGACGCCAAGATCCCCGGCCGCGGTGTGCTCGGCGCGGTGGAGGCAGGCGCGGGCCCCGGCGGGGCCGGGAATCTCGGCGGCGATGCGGGGGGCGAGGGCGGCGGCGAAGGCAGCAAGCTCTAGCCCGCACTAAACTCGACTCTTGTGTCTGAGTCCCTTCCCCTGAACGAGCAGAACGTCGGCGCTGCCGTGGATGCTGCCCTTGCCGCCCTCGCCTCGGCGACGACCTCATCGAGCCTCAAGGCCGCTCGCGCCGAGCACCTCGGTGAGCATTCAGCGCTTGCGGCGTTCAACGCGTCGATCAAGTCGCTGCCGAACGACCAGAAATCCGGCGCCGGCAAGCTCGTCGGCCAGGCGAAGGCACGTCTGAGCCAGGCTTTCGAGGCGCGCGTCACCGAGGTCTCGGCCGCGGAGGAGGCAGGCCGCCTCGCCGCGGAGGCCATCGACGTCACGGCCGTCGCATCCCGGTGGACGGCCGGCGCCCGGCATCCGCTGGGCCTCCTCATGGAGCAGATCGGCGACATCTTCATCGGCATGGGCTGGGAGATCGCGGAGGGCCCGGAGCTCGAGAACGAGTGGTTCAACTTCGACTCGATGAACTTCGACGAGGACCACCCCGCCCGCGCCATGCAAGACACCTTCTTTGTCGAGCCGCAGGACAAGCACCTCGTGCTGCGCACCCACACGAGCCCGGTGCAGACCCGGTCGATGCTCGATCGCACCCCGCCGATCTACGTCGTCGCGCCCGGCCGCACCTTCCGCACCGACGAGCTCGACGCGACCCACACCCCGGTGTTCCACCAGGTCGAGGGCCTAGCCGTCGACAAGGGCCTCACCATGGCGCACCTGCGCGGCACCCTCGAGCACTTCGCCCGCATCATGTTCGGCGACGAGGCCAAGATCCGGCTGCGGCCGAACTACTTCCCCTTCACCGAGCCGAGCGCCGAGATGGACGTCTGGCAGCCGAACGCCAAGGGCGGCGCGCGCTGGGTGGAGTGGGGCGGCTGCGGCATGATCAACCGCAACGTGCTGCTCGCCTCCGGCATCGATCCCGACGTCTACCAGGGCTTCGCCTTCGGCATGGGCATCGAACGCACTCTCATGTTCCAGAACGGCCTCACCGACATGCGCGACATGGTCGAGGGCGACATCCGATTCAGCAAGCAGTTTGGAATGGTCCTCTGATGCGCGTCCCACTGAGCTGGCTCGCCGAGTTCGTCGACCTCGTGCCCGGGTCCACCACCGACGACATCCATGCCGCTCTCGTCAGGGTCGGCCTCGAGGAGGAGGGCGTGCACGGCTTCGAGCTGAGCGGCCCCATCGTCGTCGGCACCGTGGTCGAATTCGTCGACGAGCCGCAGACCAACGGCAAGACCATCCGCTGGTGCCAGGTCGACGTCGGCGAAAACGTGCCCCGAGGGATCGTCTGCGGCGCGCACAACTTCGCCGCCGGCGACAAGGTCGTCGTGTCGCTGCCCGGCGCGGTGCTGCCCGGCCCGTTCCCGATCGCCGCGCGCACCACCTATGGCCACGTCTCCGACGGCATGATCGCCTCGGCCAAGGAGCTCGGCCTCGGCGAGGAGCACGCCGGCATTCTGGTGCTGTCGACCCTCGGGCTCGACCCGGCGGTGGGGACGGATGCCGTCGCGCTGCTCGGCCTGGACGACTCGGCCGTCGAGGTCAACGTGACCCCCGACCGCGGCTATGCCTTCTCGATCCGCGGCATCGCCCGCGAGTACAGCCACGCCACCGGCGCGGCCTTCCGCGACCCCGCGGCCGGCGTGCCCGCCCACGAGCGTGCCGAGGGCGCGGCCGTCTTCCCCGTCACGATCGACGACCGCGCGCCCATCCGCGGGCGCATCGGCTCGACGGTGTTCGTCACCCGCGTCGTGCGTGGGGTCGACCCCACCCGGCCCACCCCCGCTTGGATGGTCGCGCGACTGACCCTCGCCGGCATCCGCTCGATCTCGCTCGTCGTCGACATCACCAACTACGTCATGCTCGAGCTCGGCCAGCCCACCCATGGCTACGACCTCGACAAGCTCACCGGTGGCATCACCGTACGCCGCGCGGAGCCGGGGGAGAGCATCGTCACCCTCGACGACCAGAAGCGGGGGCTCCACCCGGAGGACCTGCTCATCGCCGACGAGTCCGGCCCGATCGGGATCGCCGGCGTCATGGGCGGCGCGAGCACCGAGATCGGCACCGACACCGTCAACGTGCTCGTCGAGGCCGCGAACTTCGACCCCATCTCGATCGCGCGCTCCGCCCGCCGGCACAAGCTGCCGAGCGAGGCATCCCGCCGCTTCGAGCGCGGCGTCGACCCGGCGGTCGCCGCACCGGCCGCCGCCCGGGTCGTGCAGCTGCTCGAGCAACTCGCCGGCGGCACCCCCGACGCCCTCGGCTCGCACCACACGGACCACGCTGTCGCCACCGGCATCGAGCTGCCATCAGGGTACGTCTCCGGGCTCGTCGGCGTCGACTACAGCGACGAGGAGATCCTCTCCTCCCTCGCCGAGATCGGCGGGGCGATCGTGCCGTCCGACACCGGGCTAGTCGTCACCCCGCCGAGCTGGCGCCCCGACCTGACCGACAAAGCGACGCTCGCCGAGGAGGTCGCCCGCATCGTCGGGTACGACCGCATCCCCTCCGTGCTGCCGACCGCGCCCCCCGGCCGCGGCCTCACCCGCGCCCAGCGCCTCCGCCGCTCCGCCGCCCAGCAGCTTGCTGCCGGCGGTTCGACCGAGGTCATCGCGTACCCGTTCGTGTCGAAGTTCAGCAATGACACCTTCGGCGCGGCATCCGCCGGCCCGGTTGCCGCGGTCAAGCTCGCGAACCCGCTCGACGGCGAAGTGCCGTGGCTGCGCACCTCGCTCACCCCCGGGCTCATCGAGGTCGCGCGCCGCAACCTGTCCCGCGGGCTGACCGACCTCGCGCTCTTCGAGATCGGCACCGTGTTCCTGCCGGAGGCGGGCGTCGAGTATGGCAGCGGCCCGCTGCCGGTCGGCAACGCGCGGCCCTCCGTCGACGTGCTCACAGGCCTGAACGCGTCGATCCCGCCGCAGCCCCGGCACGCCGGCGGGCTGTTCCTCGGCAACGTCGTCGCCAAGCAGGCAGGGCAGGCCGCCATCCCGGCATCCGTCGCCGACGCCCTCACCGCCGTGCGCCAGCTCGCCGCCGCCCTCGCGGTCACGATCGACGTGCGCCAGGGCAGCCACCAGGCCATGCACCCCGGTCGCACCGCAGAGCTGCTCGTCGACGGGCACACCGTCGGCCACGCCGGCGAGCTGCTGCCGACCCTCGCCGCCGAACTCGACCTGCCCCGGGTTGTCGCCGTCTGGGAGGTCGACCTCGACGCCCTCATCCGGCTCGCACCGCTGTCGATCACACCCACCCCGATCGCAACCCCTCCGGCGGCGACGCAGGACCTGTCTCTCGTGGTGCCCGTCGGATTCCCGGCGAGCGAGGTGCTCGCGGCGATCGTGGAGGGCGCCGGCCCCCTGCTCGAGGATGCCCGGCTGTCAGACGACTACCGCGGTGCCGGGATTCCGGATGGCGCGAGGTCGCTGACCTTTGCGCTCAGGTTCCGGGCGAGCGATCGCACACTCACCGCGAAGGAGGCGACCGACGCGAAGCTCGCGGGAGCTGCCGTCGCCGCAGAGCGTTTCGGGGCGACGATCCGCGAGTAGCGGCACCGGGTGCCGGCCCGCAGCGCGCGTGTCGAAACCCGCGCTGTCGCTTACGACGGAACCCACGGTGCGCCGCCGGCGTGTCGGGCATCTGGAGGCGCGCATGGCGGCAACTTTCCGACTTTGACGACACCGGCCACCTTCATTTGGCACGGGAGGGCTGCACGAGAGGGCGGTTTCGACATGATCGCTGTGCGACCTGCCCGGCCGGCAGAGATCGCGGCGGGACGCGACCTGCTCAACCTGCCGGGCCGGCAGGGGATCGCTCACCCTGCGGGAGCCCCGCGATTGGGCGAGCGGATGCCCGACGCGCTACGCTCGGGGGGTGGGCAACTTTCTCGGAGCACAGGTGGACGGCGTTCAGCCGCGCCTTTCCGTGCGACGTCGTGAAACCTGCGAGCGACTCGGGGCGTCATTTCCTGGTTGAGCTGAGGAGGCTCATCGTGGAGTGTCGCCGGACCAGTCCCTCGTCCCTCTCTCAATAAGGTAGACCCATGTCATTGTCAGTCGCCGTCGCAGGTGCAAGCGGCTACGCCGGCGGTGAGCTGCTGAGAATTCTCGCGGCCCACCCCGAGTTCGACGTCACGACCGTCACCGCGTTCCAGAACGCCGGCGAACGGCTCGTCGACGTGCAGCCGCATCTGCGCTCGCTCGAGCACCTCACCCTCGTCGAAACGACCCCCGAGACCCTCGCGGGCCACGACATCGTCTTCCTCGCCCTGCCACACGGCAAGTCGGGCGAGATCACGGCCGCTCTCGACCCCGGCACCCTCGTCATCGACTGCGGCGCCGACCACCGCCTCGAGAGCGAGGCCGACTGGGCTGGGTTCTACGGCGGCGAGTACTTCGGCGCCTGGACCTACGGGCTGCCCGAACTTCCGCTCGGCGGCGGCGGCCACCAGCGCGACCGCCTCGTCGGCGCGCGCCGCATCGCCGTGCCCGGATGCAACGTGACCGCGATCACCCTGGGCCTGGCTCCCGGCATCCGCGCGGGCGTCATCTCCTCCGACGACCTCGTCGCCGTCCTCGCCGTCGGCACCTCGGGCGCAGGCAAGAGCCTCAAGACCGAGCTGCTCTTCAGCGAGCAGACCGGCTCGGCCTCGGCATATGCCGTTGGCGGCACCCACCGGCACACACCCGAGATCCGCCAGAACCTCACCGCGGCTGGCGGTGTCGGCGTGACCGTCTCGTTCACCCCGATGCTCGTGCCCATGTCGCGCGGAATCCTCGCGACCTCCACCGCGAAGGTCGCCCCCGGCATCCGCGCGGCCGACGTGCGCTCCGCGTGGGCGACCGCGTACGCGGACGAGCCCTTCGTGCACCTGCTGCCGGAGGGGCAGTTCCCGCGCACCGGAGACACCACGGGAGCGAACACCGCGCTCGTCGGGCTCGCCGTCGATGAGGCCGCCGGCCGCGTGATCACCGTCACCGCGATCGACAATCTCGTCAAGGGCACCGCCGGTGCCGCGATCCAATCGGCCAACATCGCCCTCGGGCTTCCCGAGTCGCTCGGCCTCAACCTGAACGGAGTCGCCCCGTGAGCGTCACCCACGCCAAGGGCTTCGCCGCCGTCGGCCTCGAAATCGGACTGAAGAACAGCGGCGGCAAAGACCTCGCCCTCGTGCACAACCTCGGCCCGCGCAACGCCGCGGCCGCCGTGTTCACCAGCAACCGCGCCAAGGCCAACCCGATCATCTGGTCGCAGCAGGTCATCGCCGACGGCATCGCCACCGCGATCGTGCTCAACTCGGGCGGCGCCAACTGCTACACCGGCTCCCGCGGGTTCCAGGTGACCCACGCCACCGCCGAGGCCGTCGCCGCGAAGCTCGACCTCTCAACCACCGACGTGCTCGTCTGCTCGACCGGGCTCATCGGCGAGCAGCTCCCACTCGAGCCGCTCCTGGCCGGCATCGAGACCGCACAGCTCACCGCCGACGGGGGAGCGGACGCCGCGCTCGCAATCATGACGACCGACAGCCGCCCCAAGACGAGCGTCGTCGACGGCGCCGGCTGGTCTATCGGCGGGATGGCGAAGGGGGCCGGGATGCTCGCGCCCGGGCTCGCGACGATGCTCGTGGTGCTCACGACGGATGCCGACGTGCCCGCATCCGACCTCGACGCAGCGCTGCGCGCAGCCACCCGGGTGAGCTTCGACCGCCTCGACTCGGACGGCTGCATGTCGACCAACGACCAGGTGACGCTGCTCGCGAGCGGCGCCTCCGGAATCGTGCCGGGCGTCGCGGAGTTCCGCGCCGCTGTGACCGCGATCTGCCTCGACCTCGCGCTGCAGCTGCAGGCCGACGCCGAGGGATCGAGCCACGACATCTCGATCGAGACGGTGAACGCCGCGAACGAGGACGACGCCGTCATGGTCGGCCGCTCGGTCGCCCGCAACAACCTCTTCAAGGCCGCCGTGTTCGGCAACGACCCGAACTGGGGCCGGGTTCTCGCCGCCGTCGGCACCACGAGCGCGACCTTCGATCCGTACGACATCGACGTGTCGATCAACGGCGTCATGGTCTGCCGGTCGGGCGAGCCGGGGGAGTCCCGCGACCTCGTCGACCTGGCCCCGAGGGCGGTGCACGTGCTGATCGACCTCAAGTCGGGCACCGACACGGCCACCGTGTGGACCAACGACCTCACCCACGATTACGTGCACGAGAACAGCGCGTACTCCAGCTGATGGCCACCAACGACGAAATCGAGCAGGACCTCGCCGCCGAGAAGGCCGCGATCCTCATCGAGTCCCTCTCCTGGCTCAAGCAGTACTCCGGCAAGATCGTGGTCGTGAAATTCGGCGGCAACGCGATGATCAACGAGGACCTCAAGCGCGCGTTCGCCGAAGACATGGTCTACCTGCGCTACGCGGGCCTGCACCCCGTCGTCGTGCACGGCGGCGGCCCACAGATCTCCGCGGCGCTCGAGGAGAGCGGAATCGAGAGCGAGTTCCGCGGAGGCTACCGGGTCACGAGCACCGAGGCCATCAGCGTCGTGCGCCGTGTGCTCGCCGACGAGGTCAACCGCGAGATCGTCGAGCTGATGAACGCGCACGCCGACGCCGGGCATCCGGTTCTCGCCGCGGGCGTGTTCGGCGACGGCAAGTCGCTGTTCTCGGGGGAGCGCAAGGGCGTCGTGGTCGACGGCGAGAGGTTCGACCTCGGCCACGTCGGCGATATCACCCACGTCGACCCGTCGAGCGCGCTCAACGTCATCGCGCGCGGGCTCATCCCCGTCGTGTCGTCGATCGCGTCGGAGAATTCCGACCCCAGCCAGGCGCTCAACGTGAACGCCGATGCTGCCGCCGGCGCGCTCGCGATCGCCCTGCAGGCCACCAAGCTCGTGGTCCTGACCGACGTGCCCGGCCTCTACAGCGACTGGCCCAACCGCGATTCCCTCGTGGACCTCATCACGGTCGACGAGCTCACCGCGCTTCTCCCGAGCCTCGAGTCGGGCATGATCCCCAAGATGACAGCCTGCCTGGATGCCGTGGTCGGCGGCGTCGGCGGCGCGACGATCATCGACGGGCGCATCCCCCACGCGATTCTGCTCGAAGTCTTCACCCAGCGTGGCGCCGGCACCGAAGTCATCCCCAACTCCAAAAGGAAGTCGCAGTGAGCACCCTTCCCAGCACAACCGACACGACCTGGAAGACCCGGTTCGGGGCCTCGATGATGGGATCGCTCGCGACCCCGCAACTGCTGCTCGACCGTGGCGAGGGCTGCCACGTCTGGGACGTCGACGGCAAACGCTATCTCGACTTCCTCGCCGGCATCGCCGTCAACACCCTCGGCCACGCGCATCCGGCCCTCGTCGCCGCCGTCAGCACGCAGGTCGCGACCCTCGCCCACGTGTCGAACTTCTTCGCCACGCCCCAGCAGCTCGAGCTCGCCGAGCGTCTCTGCCAGATCAGCGGGGCGGGCGACCGCGGCCGCGTATTCTTCGGCAACTCCGGCGCCGAGGCGATCGAGGCAGCGATCAAGCTCGCGCGGCTCAACAAGGGAGACGGCACACGGCGCCGCATCCTCGCGCTGCATAATTCGTTCCACGGGCGCACCATGGGGTCGCTCTCGCTCACCGGCAAGCCGGCGCTGCGCGAGGCCTTCGAGCCGCTGCTCGGCGGTGTGGAGCACATCGACACCACCATCGAGGCGCTCGAGCACGCCATCGACGACACGGTCGCGGCGATCGTGATCGAGCCCATCAAGGGCGAGGCCGGCGTCATCGACCTGCCGGAGGGCTTCCTCCAGCGTGCACGCGAGCTCACCACACAGCACGGGGCCCTGCTGATCCTCGACGAGATCCAGACCGGCATCGGCCGCACCGGCAGCTGGTTCAGCTTCCAGCAGGACGGCATCGTGCCCGACGCCATCGTGCTCGCAAAGGGTGTCGCGGGCGGCGTGCCGATCGGCGCGCTCGTCACCTTCGGCGATGCCTCCGACCTCTTTATCGCCGGCCAGCACGGCAGCACCTTCGGCGGCAACCCGCTCGCGACCGCGGCAGGCAACGCCGTGCTCACCGAGATCGAGAACGCGGGGCTGATCGAGAACGCCGCGCGCCGCGGCAACGAACTGCGCGAGATCATCACCGCGGTCGGCTCCCCGCTCGTCACCGAGATCCGCGGTCGCGGGCTGCTCCTCGGGGTCGGCCTCGCCGAACCCGTCGCCGCCCAGGTCGCCGCGAAGGCGCTGGAGCTCGGCCTCATCATCAACGCGCCCAACGATTCGAGCATCCGCCTCGCGCCGCCGCTCATCATCGGCGACGCCGAGCTCGCCGAGTTCCGTGAGCTGTTCACCCAGGCCCTCGCGGCCGCGACCCCGAAGGCACGGCCATGACCCGGCACTTCCTGCGCGACGACGACCTCACCCAGGCCGAGCAGTCCGAGATCCTCGACCTCGCGATCGAGCTCAAGAAGGACCGCTTCCAGGTGAAGCCCCTCGCCGGCCCGCAGACCGTCGCGGTGATCTTCGACAAGTCCTCCACCCGCACGCGGGTGTCGTTCGCCGTCGGCATCGCCGACCTCGGCGGGGTGCCGCTCATCATCAGCACCGCGAACAGCCAGCTCGGTGGCAAGGAGACCGCGACCGACACGGCGCGCGTGCTCGAACGGCAGGTCGCCGCGATCGTCTGGCGCACCTTCGCCCAGTCGGGCCTCGAGGAGATGGCGGCCGGCACCACCGTTCCCGTCGTCAACGGTCTCTCCGACGACTTCCACCCGTGCCAGCTGCTCGCCGACCTGCTCACCATCCGCGAGCACCGGGGCGCCCTCGCGGGCAGCACCGTCACGTTCCTCGGTGACGGCGCGAGCAACATGGCCCAGTCGTACCTGCTCGCGGGTGCGGTGGCCGGGATGCACGTGCGCGTGGCGTCCCCGGCGGCCTTCGCGCCCACGGCATCCGTCGTCGACGACGCCCGCCGGGTCGCGGGCGTCAATGGCGGCTCGATCGAGCTGTTCACCGATCCCGTCGCGGCCGTGTCCGGCGCCGACGTCGTCGTGACAGACACCTGGGTGTCGATGGGCAAGGAGGACGAGAAGTCGAAGCGGCTTCACGACCTCGGCGCCTACCGCGTCGACGCCGAACTCATGGGCACGGCGTCGCCCGGCGCGCTCTTCCTGCACTGCCTCCCCGCCGACCGCGGCTTCGAGGTCACGGCCGACGTGATCGACGGCCCGCAGAGCGTGGTCTGGGACGAGGCCGAAAACCGGCTGCACGCCCAGAAGGCCCTGCTCGTCTGGCTGCTGGCCCGCGCCTAAGCTTTTCAACCACAACACTCAAGGAGAAACACCACATGGCGGAACGCGTTGTCCTGGCTTACTCGGGCGGACTCGACACATCGGTCGGTATCGGCTGGCTCAAGGATGCGACGGGCAAAGAGGTCGTCGCCCTCGCCATCGACGTCGGGCAGGGCGGCGAGAACATGGATGACATCCGTCAGCGCGCCCTCGACTGCGGCGCCGTCGAGTCTCTCGTCGTCGACGCCAAGGAGGAGTTCGCGAACGACTACCTGATGCCCGCGCTCAAGGCCAACGCGATGTACCAGAAGACGTACCCGCTGGTCTCTGCCCTCAGCCGCCCGCTCATCTCGAAGCACCTCGCCCGGGTCGCGAAGGAGCTCGGAGCCAACAGCGTCGCGCACGGCTGCACCGGCAAGGGCAACGACCAGGTTCGGTTCGAGGCCGCGATCGCCGCCCTCGCTCCCGATCTCACGAGCATCGCGCCCGTTCGCGACCTCGCCCTCACCCGCGACAAGGCGATCCTCTACGCGGAGAAGCACAACCTGCCGATTCGCCAGAGCGCGAAGAACCCGTACTCGATCGACAAGAACGTCTGGGGCCGTGCGGTCGAGACCGGGTTCCTCGAGGACCCGTGGAACGCCCCGATCGAGGACCTCTACGAGTACACCCAGGACCCGACCGTGCCGCGCGACGCCGACGAGGTCACCATCACCTTCGTCGCCGGCGTCCCGACGGCGATCGACGGCGTGAGCTACACCCCGCTCGGAATCGTCGAGCAGCTCAACACCCTCGCCGGCAAGCATGGCGTCGGCCGCATCGACGTGGTCGAGGACCGCCTCATCGGCATCAAGAGCCGCGAGGTGTACGAGGCCCCTGCCGCCGTCGCCCTGATCGCCGCGCACGAGGCGCTCGAGTCGCTCACGCTGGAGCGCGACCTCGCCCGCTACAAGCGCGGCGTCGAGGCCGAATGGTCCAACCTCGTCTACGACGGACTGTGGTTCTCCGGCCTCAAGCGCTCGCTCGACGTGTTCATCGACGACACCCAGAAGTATGTGAGCGGCGACATCCGCCTCAAGCTGCAGGGCGGCCGCGCGACGGTCACCGGGCAGAAGAGCGCGCAGAGCCTCTACGACTTCGACCTCGCCACCTACGACACCGGCGACACGTTCGACCAGTCGCTGTCGAAGGGCTTCATCGAGATCTGGTCGCTGCCGAGCCGCATCTCGGCCCGCCGCGACCTGGCGGGCAGCTAAGCACCGTGGCGATCGAGGGCGAGGGGTCATCCACCAACGAGGGAGCGCTCTGGGGCGGCCGGTTCAGCACCGGTCCGTCCCCGGAGCTCGCCCGGCTGAGCCGCTCGACGCACTTCGACTGGCAGCTCGCGGGGTATGACCTCGACGGTTCGAGGGCGCACGCCAAGGCCCTCGCCGCCGCCGGGTATCTGACCGGGGACGAGCTGAACCGGATGCTCCACGCCCTCGACCAGCTCGGTGCGGCCGTCGCCGATGGCACGGTCACGCCGCTCGACAGCGACGAAGACGTGCACGGCGCCCTCGAGCGCGCCCTCATCGACATCGCCGGCCCCGAGCTCGGCGGCAAGCTGCGCGCGGGCCGCAGCCGCAACGACCAGATCGCCACGCTCATCCGGCTGTACCTGCTTCACCACGCGCACGCGATCTCGCACCACGTCGTGCGGCTCATCGACGCGATCGCCGCGCAGGCCGATCAGCACCTCGGCGCCCCGATGCCCGGGCGCACCCACCTGCAGCACGCCCAGCCGGTGCTGCTCTCGCACCACCTCCTCGCCCACGCGTGGCCGCTGGTGCGCGACCTTGAACGGCTGCGGGACTGGTCCCAGCGGGCATCCGTCTCGCCCTACGGCTCCGGCGCCCTCGCGGGCAGCTCTCTCGGGCTCGACCCGCAGCTCGTCGCCGACGAGCTCGGGCTGTCGAGGCCGGCCGAGAACTCGATCGACGCGACCGCGAGCCGCGACGTGGTGGCCGAGTTCGCGTTCGTGACGTCGCTCATCGGCATCAACCTGTCGCGGTTCTCCGAGGAGATCATCCTCTGGAACACCCGCGAGTTCGACTTCGTCACGCTGCACGACGGCTACTCGACCGGGTCGTCGATCATGCCTCAGAAGAAGAATCCCGACATCGCCGAGCTCGCGCGTGGCAAATCCGGTCGGCTGATCGGCAACCTCACGGGGCTCCTCGCAACGCTCAAGGGTCTTCCCCTCGCCTATAACCGCGACCTGCAGGAGGACAAGGAGCCGGTCTTCGACTCTGTGCAGACCCTCGAGGTGCTGCTGCCGGCGTTTACCGGCATGGTGTCGTCGCTGAAATTCAACACGCCGCGGATGGCCGAGCTCGCACCCCAGGGCTTCAGTCTCGCCACCGATGTGGCCGAATGGCTCGTGCGTGAGGGTGTGCCGTTCCGTGATGCCCACGAGATCAGCGGCGCGCTCGTGAGCCACTGCGAGAAGCTCGGGATCGCGCTGCACGAGCCCACCGACGAGGAGCTCACCGCGATCTCGCCCGCTCTCACACCCGCCGTGCGCGAGGTGCTCTCTGTTCGCGGCTCGATCGCGAGTCGCACCGGCGTCGGCGGCACCGCCCCCGACCGGGTGGCCGAGCAGCTCGCCGAGCTGACCGCCCGGGTTCGCGCGATCGCCGTGGTTCTCAACCCGGAAACGGTGAAGGAGAACCGGTGACGCTCGAGCGGGACCGGCCGCGCCCCAAGCGCGAGCCGCTCAAACCGTGGGTGATCCCGACGGTCGTCGCCGGCGTGCTTCTGGCCCTCGGCTTCGTTTTCGCCCTGCTCGCCCTCAGCGGCAACGGCCTCGGGCTCTTCTAGGGCGCCATGTCAGGCCGCACAGGATCCGGCGGGCATCCCTTCGACCGCAACCTACTCGCGGAATCGGCGGTGCGCGTCGCGCCGCTGCTGCTGGGCGCGGTGGTGCGGCACGGCGACGTCGCCGTGCGACTCACCGAGGTCGAGGCGTACCTCGGCGGGGACGACCCCGGATCGCACGCATTCCGCGGCCAGACCAAACGCAACAGCGTGATGTTCGGGGAGCCCGGTCACCTCTACACCTACTTCACCTACGGCATGCACACCTGCGCGAATGTGGTCTGCGGCGTTCCCGGGGCCGCGTCGGGGGTGCTGCTGCGCGCGGGCGAGGTGATCGACGGCATCCCGCTGGCCCGATCGAGGCGCCTGACCTCGAAGACGCACCACGACCTGGCCCGCGGACCGGCACGGCTCGCGGTCGCACTCGGCATCACTCTCGCTCACGGCGGAACGGACCTCGCCGCGGGCCCGGTCACGCTCGAAGTGGGCGACCCGGTGGCCGACTACCTGTCGGGACCGCGAACCGGGGTGTCCGGCGCGGGCGGCGGCATCGACTACCCGTGGCGGTTCTGGATTCCGGGCGAGCGGAGCGTGTCGCCCTACAAGGCGCACTCGCCGGGCCGCCGCACGCGCCCTGTCGCCTGACGCGCGTCCTCAGCTGACGGCGGCCGCCGTCATGACGATCGCGGCGGTGCACAGACCGGCCCAGGTGAGGCTCGCGAGCGACCCGATGATGAACCGCTCCCGCGCGAGCTCGTTCTCGAGCTCCGAATAGCGGCCGAGGCCCTTCACCGCAACGATCACCGCGACCGCGCCCGGCTGGCCCGCGACGACCGAGCCGATGAGCGCGAACCGCTCGAGGTAGCCGATCGTCGTTCCGCCGCGCAGGATCTCCCGTTGCGCGGGCGCGGGGGAGCGGACGTCGCGCACGAGGATTCCGCCATGGCTGCCGAGCGGCACGCTCCCGCGGGTCGCGACTCCCAGCAGCACCGAGACGATCGGGCTGCCGCCGACCACACCGAGCACGGTCAGGCCGAGCCCGGCGACGAGCGCGAGGGCCGGATGCGGCGCCGTGGCGACGGGACCGAGCATCCCCGCAATGACGATCGCGGCAACGGGCACCGTCGCCGGCACGATCAGCCAGTGTCGGCCGGGCCGCACCGCGAAGAAGGCGATGGCGACCGCGGCCCAGACGAGCACAACGGCGACAATCCAGACGACGAGGAGAACCATGCCACTCACGATTGCACCTCACGGCCGTGGTTGTCGACTTCGCGCGCGCTCGCCGTGTCTGCTCTCGCGATCAGCCGGGCAAGCGGGTCGAGCACCGACTCCTCCGCCCGGAGCTCCGCCGCGCGGGCGCGCTTGCTCGCGGCCTGCGGGCTGATGCCGAGCCGCGCCGCGGCATCCGACTGGGTCAAGCCCGCCTGGAGCAGGTCGTGCAATTCCCAGCCCTCGTCGCTGCGCCGGTCGCGAATCACCAGCAGCAGGTCGAGGATCGCCTCGGCGTCGCTGCCGGGCGCCTGGTCGGGAACCGACTCGAGAGCGAACCGCGTGGGGCGCTTCTTCGACCGATCGACCGCGGTACGCGCGGCGACGAAGGCGTCGCCCGTCGACTCACGCACGCTCGCCGGGAGCGGCTCGCGCACCCCGCCCATGCCGCATCCGACACTCCACCGCCTCGACCGGGTGAGTCGCAGGATGATCGCGAGCGCATCGTGACCGGATGCCGCGAGCATCTGGATCTCGTCACCCGCAGTGCGGTCCGCCGGCAGGAGCAGGCCGAGCGACGGGTCGGAGTTGAGCTGCTCGAGGGTGCCGGCCGCGGCATCCGGTGTCGAACGGCTGTCGATCTGGTCGGCGGTGATCACGATCATTGCTACTCCTCAAGCCTCACGGGCTGTTTGCCGTTCAGACAAGTTTAGTAGCTTGATGTCAGTATGATCAAGTCTGAGATGTTGACTCGAGCCCGAAAGGAGACGACGGTCTCCGCTAACCTGTTGTTCGTGTCGCACCCTGAAACCCCGTCGCCCCAGCCCGCCCTGTCGTCGCAACGCAATGACGACTCCTTCGACGACGTCTGGGAGGAGCTCACTTGGCGGGGACTCGTACACGTGTCGACGGATGCCGCCACCCTCAAGTCGCTCCTCGCCGGACCGCCCATCACTTTCTACTGCGGGTTCGACCCCACCGCGCCGAGCCTGCACCTCGGCAACCTCGTGCAGCTGCTCACCATGCGGCGCCTCCAGCTCGCCGGCCACCGCCCGCTCGGACTCGTCGGCGGATCGACCGGGCTCATCGGCGACCCGCGACCGACCGCCGAGCGCGTGCTCAACACCCGCGACACGGTCGCCGAGTGGGTGGGCTACCTGCAGGCCCAGGTGTCGCGGTTCCTGGGCGGGGAGGGCGACAACGCCCTGCGCATGGTCAACAACCTCGACTGGACGGCCGGCCTCAGCGCCATCGACTTCCTCCGCGACATCGGCAAATACTTTCGGATCGGCACGATGATCAAGAAGGATGCCGTGAGTGCGCGACTCAACTCCGCCGAGGGGATCAGCTACACCGAGTTCAGCTATCAGGTGCTGCAGGGACTGGACTACCTGCAGCTGTACCGCGACCACGGCTGTGTGCTGCAGACCGGGGGGTCGGACCAGTGGGGCAACCTCACGAGCGGCACCGACCTCATCCACAAGGCGGAGGGGGTGAGTGTGCACGCGATCGGCACGCCGCTCATCACGAACTCCGACGGCACGAAGTTCGGCAAGAGCGAGGGCAACGCAATCTGGCTCGAGCCGAGTATGACGAGCCCGTATGCCTTCTACCAGTTCTGGCTCAACACCGACGATGCCGATGTCATCTTCCGGCTGCGGGTATTCACCTTCCTCGACCGCGCCGAGATCGAACGGCTCGCCGAGGCGGTGGCGACCGAACCGTTCAAGCGGGAGGCGCAGCGGGCCCTCGCTTGGGAGGTCACGACACTCGTGCACGGTGCCGAGGCGACCGAGTCGGTCATCGCGGCGGCCGCGGCGCTGTTCGGCCAGGGTGATCTGGCGGTGTTGGATGCCGGAACGCTCGAGTCCGCCCTGCGCGAGCTTCCCAACACGACCAGCCCCGAGTCGACTCCGGTTGCACAGCTGCTGCTCGACACCGGGCTCACGACGAGTGCGGGGGAGGGCCGGCGCGCGATCGCCCAGGGTGGCGTTTACGTGAACAACACGCGCGTCGAAAGCGAAACGGCGACCCTCGAGGGGGCCGTGCTGCCGGGGGGATTCGCGGTGCTCCGGCGGGGCAAGAAGACCCTCGCCGGCGTGTTCGTCGAGTGACCCTCAGCGCCGACACGCCCGGCCGGATAGCCAGCTTGCGCGTCACGTAACCTCCACGTAATGTTTCCACTTGTCACCCCAAAGGTTCGCAAAGCCGCAGTGCTGAACGGCCTCAAGAGGGACTAGATCCGGTTCACTTCTTCGCCCTGATTTCAGGCGTGACGAGGAAACATAGGATGAAATCCACCCGGCGGGTCTGCTTGACAGACTCGCTCCAGGTGGTAAGGTTGTGAAGTTGCCCTGAGGCTGCCCCTGTGAGGGTGTGGTGCAGGAGCGTCCGATCCTTGAGAACTCAACAGCGTGCACAATGTCAAATGCCAAAAACCTCGTGTGTGGATCCCGTTT